>CAYFWD010000006.1:2572-4872 GCA_964346795.1 uncultured Bacteroidaceae bacterium | reverse complement strand
AAACTAACCCCAACCCCTCCCATTATCCAAATCCCTGGTTGTGGAATATTACCCAAATCAAAATACTTGGTATTGTAAACATTATTCACATTACAATATATATTAAAGTTCCTAAACTCGTAGTTTAGACTAATATCCATTTTTGTATATGCAGGGTAATCCTCTTTGGTAGTAGGCTTTAAGTCCTCATATTTCAAATACTGCCCCATTCTTTTTTGATAACGGAAAGAAATAGTGGCAGATAGCCTGTCTTTGTATAGAGGCAAATAAAGTTGAGCCGTTAGCTTATCCCTTAGGTAGTTAAGCACATAGTTGGATATATAACCACTCTCCATAACCTCTTGATGAATCCTTGAATAATCCACCTTAAGACTTGCAGGATAATTCATTGCCGCAACAACCTCATTCAAAAACACCTTAACACCCATCTCAACACCCAACCTGTTTATCTCCGTAATATTCTTTGACTCCCACTTATCTTCAGGGTTTTTCTTCACCCAGTCAATCATATTCTTCCCCCTAAGCCAATATCCCGAAACATAAGAAAGAAAATACCTATTCCTATACTTCGTACCCAATTCCACACTTTCCGACTCCTCCTGCCTCAAATCAATAGTCCCAATATGAGTCTTGGTAGTATAGTAAAGCTCCGTAAAGGTCGGCAAACGAGAAGACTGAGAATAAGAAGAAAACACATTTATATTACTATTTATCCTATAATCCACACTAAAACTTGGATATAGCTTAAAATCCTGCTTAAAAGAACTATTCTCAAAACTCAAAACCCCCAAAGCAATGGTAAAACCCTTATACTTAACATTATGCTGTAACATATAGCTTATATTTAGCCTTGAATCCATCTTAGAATAAACCCCCATAGGCGACTCCATAACCTTACCCAAAACACTACTTAAAATACTTTCATTCCTAAGCTCCACCCCCAAATTCGTTAATCCCAAATTGCTACGATACTGCATATTGACATTACCACCCAACACATCGCTCCTGTGATTATTGCTTTGCCCACTATTCTTAATAAGTTCAAACCTATCATAATGCCTATTCCAATAAACAGCAGGCAACACCTTCAACCTTTTTCCCCACTCACCCTTTACAGAAGCCAAAACCGAAGAAGTATTGTCAAACTGATTAGGGAAGGCAGCCGAATAGAAAGTATTAGCACCATATTCCTTCTTATTGTAGCCCAATTGTAAATCTATCTTATTATCCTCCTTAAGATTAATCCTTGACCCATACAGGAGGTTAAAAATCTTAAAATCACTATTCTCTATATATCCGTCCGACCTCTTATAGCCCACCGAAACCCTATTGCTCATATCCCCCAAGTTATAACTCACACCAGCCTCCCCGTCCAATAGCCCATAGGAGCCACCCTCCACCTTAGCCCAAAACTCTTTGGATACATTTTTCTTAGTAATGATATTAATACCGCCCGAAAAAGCCGAAGCCCCATACACAATGGCAGAAGGCGAATGCAGTATCTCAATCCTTTCAATATCCGATATATTAATCGGAATATCAAAACTATAATGACCTGTTTGGGGGTTTGTGATATTTATACCATTTAGCAAAATTGCACTCTGGTCAAAAGAAGCTCCTCTAATAGAAATGTCGGCCTGAACGCCACCTGACCCCCTTGTTTGAATATCTACCGAAGCAGAATAGGAGAGAAGCTCTTGAATACTTTGTGGCTTTAACCGCCCAATCTCGTCTTTAGTGATGATTGTAACAATTTTGGCAATCTGATTTATAGGCTCATCACAAGAAGCCCAAATCTCCACTTCGTCTAAGTTTCTTTCGGCAATCTGACCAACCCTAATGGTATCGCCCCCTTGAGCCTTAGCCTCCTTGTTGGCAGCAAAGGTCAGAGTAGCCACGCTCAAAACACCAATGCTAACAACCTTATGCATACTATTATATACGCTATAAGACTTATTAGCAAAACGCTTAAAACGAAATGTTTGCTCTTTTTTCAAATAATTTTTGTACATAAATTTTTTTTTGATTTTTAATGAATAAAAACAATCATTTCTTTCAAAGAAATATGCAAAAGTATAAAAAATAAGTATAATAATTTTGTCTATAACCAAAAACTTTGTACTTTTGCACCTCCAAAAAGGCCTCGTAGCATAATTGAATAGTGCATCTGATTACGGCTCAGAAGGTTGCAGGTTT
The DNA here is from genome assembly GCA_964346795.1 of uncultured Bacteroidaceae bacterium. Lineage (GTDB taxonomy): Bacteria > Bacteroidota > Bacteroidia > Bacteroidales > P3 > UBA10566. The sequence goes on along the minus strand of CAYFWD010000006.1, from coordinate 2,676 downwards.
GAGTCCTGCCGAGGTCACAAAGGATTAAAGTTAAACAATGATTAAAACGTTATATTATAAATTAGTATAACGTTTTTTTTATTCCCAAAAACGCACAAAAAAAA
>CAYFWD010000006.1:0-2472 GCA_964346795.1 uncultured Bacteroidaceae bacterium | reverse complement strand
CACAAAAAAAAATCCCAACCTAGCTTCACAGTAAGTTGGGACACTTTTCATTTGAGAAAGTAAAAACTAAAACCTCAAAAAAAAAATTATGAACAAACATATACTAGCCATTGCTAGTAGTTTGCACAATGAGAGTTTTGCAAAGATACAACAAAAAAATCCAAAAGTCAAGTATTTTTCACAAAAAAAAACTCCCAACCTATATTTTAAGTTGGGAGAAAACCCGTTTAAGATTTTAAGAACTAAGGCTCTACAACTCCACCTCCGCCACCAGAAGCACCATCTGCTACCAAGCCCTTAGGTGCAGGATTTCTGTACTCGTAGTAGGCAGACTTTAACTTGTTTTTGAACCTTACATTAGGACGGAAATTCACCCTAACACCCTTAATGGTAGAAGCATCAACCTCTTCACTACTCTCCACAGCCCTTGCTTTAAGGTAAGGAGTAAAATTACCCAACTCCTTGAGCTGAACCGTAATACCATTCATCGTTGCATCAGCAATCACCACTTGCAAAGCCCTCAAAGCCGACAACACATCGTTTTCAGCCAAAGACGAAGCCCCTGCAATGCGTTCAATCAATTGCTCTTGGCTCATAATACCATTTCTGGAAATAACCGCCAAATGCTTCATGCCAGGGTTGGCACCAGTAGAGATTTTTCTCTCAACCTTTGTATAATGTAACATAATTGTGGACGATTAACCTTTTATCATCGCGAGGTTCTTTCAAAATTTTACACTACAAAGATACAAAAACTTTTCTAATTATAGCGTTTTTATATCATTAATTATTGTTAATAATGCTTAAAATAAACTAATAAAATAAACTTAGCTTATTTCTTTCTAAGCTAAGCTTATTTTCTTTTAAGTTAAGCTTAGTTTTTAGCTCTAAATAACGGCATTAGAATTTTAGCAATCATTCTTTTTGTTAAAAAACACCTCCCCTTGATTTTCTTGCGATTTATCCTCCAAATAAAAATCTGCCAAATCCCAACCCTTCTCCTTTTGCGAGGCAGTGGAGTTAAGCTCCAAAAGAGGCGATACGACGATTTTAGAGCCTATTTGCCGATTGATTTCCCCAGCCTTGATGTTCCACTTCTCAAAACATTTGAGGTCGGGAAAAGCCACTATTTTGCTATTTCGGATAGGGTAGATTTTTTCCCTAGAAAGATTGTGCAAACCACCAGTAGCCAACCAGTTAAAGCAAGGATGAAAAAGCGACATCACCACAGCCGTTTTCTCCCCCTCCACCAACATAACAGGCCTATGAGGATACTTAACCAAGAGATGCTCCCCAAACAAACACTGCGTAAGTTGCCAATCCTCAGGCAATAACCCCCTTTTTTTAAGCTCCGAATGCACCCAAGTAACAGGCTGCTTATCCCTAACCCTTTTCCCAGTAACAGCGTCATACTGAATGATTTTCCCACTCCTTACCCTCATATTCCTATCCACCTGCCAAAAAACCACCTTCTCCTCCTTAGTACCACCAATAAAATACTCACTCATAACCCTTTGCACCTCCTCATAAGGAAACCTTCCCAAAAGAAACCTCAAAAAATTGGACTTCTTACACAAAACCTCCCTTAAATACTTGTTATCAATGGTTAGTGGAGAATGGTTAGTGGTTAGTGGTGAATGATTAGTGGTTAACCCCTTATCATTAACCATTAAGCATTTATCATTAACCATTAACCCCTTATCATTAACCATTAAAAAGAACTGCTTAGGGCTAAGATGATAGCCGCATTTTATGGCACGATTGCAAATACCCACTCTTTCATCAATATAAGTATTTGTGTCAGTGTCTATATACCTTGTAAAAGAATGCTTTTTCCCACATTTAGGACAAGTAAAACGTGTGGATTGTCCTCTATATTTTTCTAATCTTATATTCATTGTTTTTGATTGTTTTTAATAAAATATTCCATTGAGTTGATTTAATTAACTGATTATCAATAATTATTCCAATATTCCACCCCCTTAGTAGAAGGAATAATGGAATATTTTTTAATAGGTTCAGACTTGCACTAAGCAGTGAGTGCTTAGTGCCAAGTCCAAACCCTTTATTATTAAAATCATTTAGGCTTGTTTTCTTCTAATGCTAATAGCTTTTTGTATCTTGATATTTTTTTAGAAACAGAACTTTGGCTTATTCCAAGTTCAAGCCCAATTTCTTCATGAGTCAGACCTTCTGCTTTGAGTTTCATAATTTCATCATATTCATACTCAATTGTTTCACGTCTTTCTTTGCTTTGGGTCAAAAGGTCGTAATGGGTGCGAGTCTCAAGATTTATAAAGGTAAGGTTTTCGGTAAATTGGAGTTCGTAGGAGTGGGTTTTGAACTTATGAGACAGGTAGTTACCCTTAACGATGCAGAAATGTTTCTTATTGACGGACTGGTTATCGCTTTTTAGCTCAATCATAAGTCTCATCTTAGCCTCAAAACCTTGTGAACCAAGAGCATTATGCT
>CAYFWD010000005.1:0-49137 GCA_964346795.1 uncultured Bacteroidaceae bacterium | reverse complement strand
TATATGTTGGAACAAGAACAAGATGCTAAAATAAAACAAGAAATTAAAGCTTTGGAAATTGAAAAGAGGAAAAACAGATAAAATAATAATTAAATGAAGAAATATAGTTTCTACTTTGTTGAAGCAAAGCCATTTGTTAAGTTGATGATGCTAATATGTATATTTATGGTTTTTACCTCAATTACATCATTTATTTTAAATATTGCATCTCTTCCTTCATTAGCTTCACAAGCTCTATCGCAAATTATAATGTTTGGAATGGCTCCTCTTTTGTGGTCGTTAATGTTTGAAGGCTCAGCATATAAAAGTATTGATTTTCAAAAAAGTAATATAAAATACTATTTGCTAATAGCCATAGGACTTCTAATTGTTTCAATGCCACTAATTGATGGAATAAATATTTGGAATAATTCTTGGCATTTTCAGGGAGAAGAACAATTCAGACTAATGGAAGAAAATGCACAAAGGGTTATGGAGAAATTTATGCAAGATACATCAACCACTAAACTAATATTAAATATAATTGTCCTTGCTCTAATTCCTGCACTATTGGAAGAATATTTTTTTAGATATGCTATGCAAACTACTATGATAAAGCTTTTTAAAAATAACTTTATCGGTATACTTTTTACCTCAATACTATTTAGTTTAATACATTTTCAACTCTTTTCTTTCTTCCCAAGAGTGATAATGGGAATGTTTTTAGGCTATCTATACCTTTATAGTAAGAATATTATTGTTCCAATTATTTACCATTTTTTGAATAATATAATAGTAGTAATAGGTTACTATCTTTATAATTCAAAAATAATTGAAAAAGATATAAATCAAATAGGATATGCCTTTACACCAATTCTTTTTATAATATCTATAATCTTGATTATAGGGTTATATTTATTTGTTCTAAGATTAAAAAGGAGTAATTTGAATAATACTTAGAGTTATAAAAAACAAAGATATTTTCTCCTTACTGGGGTAGGATCGGTTTTTTATTATTATCTTTGAAGTCTTATTTTTATGATTAATAATAAATAATTATATTGTTTAGATGTTGTTAGATGCTTTGAACAGTGAGCAGAGGAAGGCGTGTGAGTGGGTTGAAGGTCCTAATTTGATTATTGCAGGGGCTGGTAGTGGGAAAACAAGGGTGCTTACTTATAAGATTGCTTATTTGATTGAAAATGGAGTAAATCCTTTAAATATATTAGCTTTAACTTTTACCAATAAGGCTGCTGCCGAAATGAAAGAAAGAATAGTGGAGCTGGTTGGTGATAAAGCTAAAAATATTCTTATGGGAACTTTTCACTCTATATTTTCTCGTATCCTTAGAATAGAGGCTGAAAGATTAGGTTATTTAAACTCTTTTACCATTTACGATACAGAAGATTCTAAATCTGTTATTCGCTCCATCGTTAAGGAATTTAACTTAGATGAAAAGTTATATAATAAGTCTTATATATTAAATAGGATTTCAGCAGCTAAAAGTTGTTTGATTTCTCCGGATGCTTATGAGTCTAATGTAGAGCTTATGGCTGAGGATAGGGCAGGACTTAGACCTTATATCTCAAAGATTTATAGAGAGTATAATCATCGTTTGAGAAGGAATATGGCTATGGACTTTGATGATTTGCTTTTCAATATGAATGTCTTGCTTAGGGATAATAATGATTTGCTTTTGAAGTATCAGGAAAGGTTTAGATATATTTTGGTTGATGAGTATCAGGATACAAATTTTGCCCAATACTATATTGTTAAGAAACTTTCGGCACGTCATCGTAATATTACCGTGGTAGGAGATGATGCTCAAAGTATTTATGCTTTTCGTGGTGCAGACATTCGTAATATTTTGGATTTTCAAAAGGATTATTCCGATTCAAAACTTTTTAAGTTAGAGCAAAACTATCGCTCCACAGGTAATATTGTTGAGGCTGCAAATTCAGTGATAACCCACAACAAGGCACAGATAGCAAAAAAGGTTTGGACAAGTAATGATAAGGGTAGGAAGATAAACTATTATAACGCTGAGAATGACAAAGAAGAGGCTAAATGGATTTCTGATTTGATAAAGAATAGAATAAGAATGGAGAATGCTAACTATGGAGATTTTGCTATTCTTTATCGTACTAATCAGCAGTCTCGTGTCTTGGAAGAAAGTCTTCGTTTTCAGAATATCCCTTATAGGATTTTTAGTGGTATTTCGTTTTATGGCAGGAAGGAGATAAAGGATATTTTAGCATATTTTAATTTGGTCGTGAATAATTCGGACGACGAAGCTTTTTTAAGAATTATCAACTATCCTGCACGCTCAATAGGGGATACTACAATTAATAAATTGAAGATTTTGGCTAATGAAGAGAATACCTCTTTGTTTGATGCTTGTGTAAATCATATAGATAAAATATCTCTTACTCCAAAAGCCAAACAGAGTATTATTGATTTTGTTGTGATGATACAGGCCTTTACTATTGAGAAAAACAAGGTTGATGCTTACGATTTGGGAGTAAGAATAATAGGAGCTTCCAATATTATTCCATTTTTACAAAAAGATACCGACCCTTCAATAGAAGATAAGATAGATAATATTAATGAGCTTATAGGTGCTTTGCAGGCATTTGTGGATTCTGAGGAAGAGAGCGTGTTGGATGAAATGACAGGGGAGGAGATATCTTTAAGTAATAAGACTTTGGATATTTTTGTCCAACAAGCAAGTCTTATAACCGAAACAGACAGGAAAGAGGGTGATGACCAAAATAAAGTATCTCTTATGACTATTCACTCAGCAAAAGGATTGGAGTTTCCTTATATTTTTGTGGCAGGATTGGAAGAGAATTTATTTCCAAGTGTTTTGAGCATTGCTTCAAGTGTTGAATTGGAAGAGGAGAGAAGACTTTTTTATGTTGCTATAACAAGAGCAAAGAAAGAATTAGCCCTTTCGTGTGCTAAAATGCGATTCCGCAATGGAACAATGACTTTTAATGAAGAAAGCAGGTTCTTGTCAGAGATTGATAAGGAATATATGGTAGATGATTACAGCAAAGGAAAAGATATTAATAAACTAAAAACACCTTCTTTCTCTAATTCTGATTTTGTTAGCATTAATAGAAACTTAAAGAAATTAGATACCCTGCCAAAGCCAATTGGAGGAACACCAGTAAAGGATATGAATGATTTTTGTGAGGGAATGGAAGTGTTACACGACAAGTTTGGAAAGGGGAAGATTATTAGCTTGGAAGGTAAGGGGGACGATACAAAAGCAGAAGTTAGCTTTGAGGCTTTTGGTGTTAAGAAATTAGTTCTTAGATTTGCAAAATTAAAAACAATTAAATAAATGATTAATTGTTAATGATTAGTGGTTAGTCAGGGGGGTATTAACCATTAATAATTAACCTTTAACCACTAAAAAACAAATATATGGAATATAATACAGATAGAGAAGAATTGAAAATCCCTGAATATGGGAGAAATGTTCAAAAGATGGTTGATTATGCTTTAACAATAGATGATAGGGTTAAAAGAACAGCTTATGCCAATTTAATTGTAACGGCAATGTATAATGTTAATCCTGATGCTAAAACAATAGTGGACTTTAAGCATAAGCTATGGGACCACCTTTATATTATTTCAGACTATAAGTTAGATGTAGATTCTCCTTATCCAATGCCTTCAAGGCAGGAAGCTATGCAACCACCTCAACCTTTGGAGTATAAGAATAGTGATATTAAGTATGGTCCTTATGGTAAGGTATTGGAAAATATGATAGAAAAGGTTATTGAAATGGAGGAAGGGCAGGAGAAAAAGGTTTTGATAGGACTTATTGCACAACAGCTGAAAAAATCATACTTACAATGGAATAGGGATTCAGTTGAAGATGAACTAATACTAAAACATTTTGAAGAGCTTTCAAAGGGTCAGCTAAAATTACATGACGATTTTAAACTCAACACAACAAAGAATATTCTTAACGCCAACAACAGAAGAAAGCATAATAGACAAAAAAATAATCAAAAGAACAACAAACATTTCTCTAATGGAAATGGCAGACATAATAATTCTAAATAAAATATTAATATGAGTAAGTTTGAAATAATTGGAGGTAATAAACTAAAAGGAGATATTATTCCACAAGGAGCAAAGAATGAAGCATTACAAGTTTTGTGTGCGGTTTTATTGACTAAGGAAGAGGTTATTATTGAAAATATTCCAGACATAAGAGATGTTAATAAACTTATTGAACTATTGGAATATATTGGAGTAGAGGTAAAGAAATTGGATGTGGAGAAATATTCCTTTAAGGCAGAAAACATCAACCTTGATTTAATACAAACACCAGAATATTGTAAATTAGCATCAGGACTAAGAGGAAGCATTATGATTGTAGGACCAATGCTTGCTCGTTTCCATAGAGCCTCCAACCCAATCCCAGGAGGAGACAAGATAGGAAGACGACGTTTGGACACTCACTATATAGGATTTCAAAAGCTTGGAGCAAGTGTTGTCTTTAATGAAAAAGTATCTTCCTACGAAATTACAGCACCAAAGCTTAAAGGAACATATATGCTATTGGACGAAGCATCAGTAACAGGAACAGCAAATATTGTTATGAGTGCAGTTTTGGCAGAAGGTAAAACGACAATCTTTAATGCAGCCTGTGAACCATATCTCTATCAGCTTTGTTCAATGCTAAACCGTATGGGAGCAAATATCTCAGGGGTAGGCTCTAACCTTCTTGTTATTGAAGGAGTGAAAGAGTTGAAAGGAACAACACATCGTCTCTTGCCAGATATGATAGAGGTAGGCTCATTCATAGGACTTGCAGCAATGACAAGTTCCGACATTAGAATAAAGAATGTTAACTATCAACAATTGGGTATTATACCAGAAGTATTTCGTCGTCTTGGGATAAAGATAGAGTTGATAGGAGACGATATTCATATACCATCTCAGGATATTTATGAGGTAGAAAGATTTATGGATGGCTCAATAATGACAATAGCCGATGCACCTTGGCCAGGGTTCACACCTGACCTTATTTCCATAGCATTGGTTGTTGCCACACAAGCCAAGGGAAGTGTTTTGATACATCAAAAGATGTTTGAGAGCAGACTGTTCTTTGTTGATAAGCTAATTGATATGGGAGCACAAATCATACTTTGCGACCCTCACCGAGCAGTAGTTATTGGACTTGAAAAACGCTATCCACTTAGAGGAGTTAATATGGTTTCACCAGACATAAGAGCAGGAGTAGCACTATTGATAGCAGCCCTTTCAGCACAAGGCAAGAGCGTTATAGAAAACATAGAACAAATAGACAGAGGCTACCAAAACATAGACACACGTCTAAGAGCAATAGGGGCTCAAATAATTAGAAAATAGAAAAATAACTAAAGATTTGATGACACAAAAACGAAGTTATTACGAGGTTAAAATGAGGTTATGACGACCTTAAATCTTCGTTTTTATGGGGTCGAAATGCCATTTCCTTTCAACGAGATGGCATTTGGTTATATACGAAATGGCATCTCATGACAACGAAATGCCATCTCGTTTCACTAAGTCTTCGTTTTAATGTCGTGAAATCTTCGTTTTAGTTTATTAAAAGGCTGTTTTTATGTCGTTGAAAGCTTGTTTAAATAGATATAAAATTTATTCTTCGAGTTACTGAGTTAGTGAACTTCTTATATTTCTCTTTATAGTCTAATTCTAAACTTTTGTAGTCTTTCGTCAAGCATTTCTGATGGTATTATTGTTTTGAGAATATCGGCGATATTGTTTAAAAGGGTTTCTCTAACATAATCTTTTCTAACTACCAACGATACTTCTCTAACTATTTGTGGTGATACCAAGGGACGAATGTTTTTCTTTTGCTCAGGGGTTAGCATATCAATATGCAGTTCGGGTATTATTGTGTAGCCTTTATTTTTATCAACAATTTTTACCAACGTATCAATGCTCCCCGCTTCATAAAGGGGTTTTAGGTCGGAGTTTTGTTTGCAGAAGTTCAGGACTTGATTTCTAAAACAATGTCCTTCTTGCAGTACCCACATATTATCCAATGGCATGGTTGATGATTTTATTTCTTTTTTCTTATAAATGTCTTCCAAAGGGGATATGTAGGCTGCAAATTTTTCGTAATATATTGGTATTTCCAGCAGGTCGTCTTCTTCCAAAGGGGTTACCAAAACAGCCATATCCAATTCGGCACGATGTAGTTTTTTAATTATGTTTGAGGTTTGGGTTTCTATAACGTTGAGTTTTATATTGGAGTGGTTGTTAAGGGCTTCATTAAAAAGCTTTGGGAGTATATAGGTGGCAACGGTTGGTATTATCCCCAATCGTATACTTCCGGAGTTTTTTGTCCTTTCGTCCATAACCATTTCTATTAATTGTGAGGAGTTATAAAGTACAATCTTAGCTTGACTGATTATCTTTTCTCCTATTTCTGTTGGTTTAATGGGGTGAGCGTTTCTGTCAAAAATTATTACATCTAACTCGTTTTCTAATTTCTGAATCATTGAGCTAAGGGTTGATTGTGTTATTCCACACGCCTTTGCTGCATTGATGAAATGTCTGTGTTTGTCAACAGAGACAACATATTCTAATTGTTGAAGTGTCATATATTAATCGTTTTTATCAATGCAAAGATAGAAAAAATCTGTTTGGTAGATATGAGAAATGGTAGTAATTTTGCAAATAGAAAATAATTAAAATAATTTATAACTAAAAAAAGAAAAGAAAATGGAAACAAATCTAGTTTATTCAATGCCACGTATTGGCGATAAAGCACCTTCATTTAAGGCAGTTACAACACAAGGAAATATTAATTTCCCAGAAGATTATAAAGGAAAATGGAAAATCTTATTTTCTCATCCGGCAGATTTTACACCAGTATGTACTTCTGAGTTTATGACCTTTGCAAAAATGGCACCAGAGTTTGAAGCTTTAAATACTCAATTAGTTGGACTTTCAGTGGATGGACTTTATAGTCATATCGCATGGTTAAGAACCATTAAGGAAAAGATAGAATATAAGGGAATGAAGAATATTGAAGTTAAGTTCCCTCTAATTGAAGATATAACAATGGAAGTTGCTAATAAATATGGTATGATTCAACCAGGAGAAGCAACAACAAAAGCAGTTAGAGCAGTTTTCTTCATTGACCCACAAGACATTATTCGTACAATAATTTATTATCCTCTATCATTAGGAAGAAATTTTGACGAGTTGAAGAGAGTTTTGATTGGATTACAAACAGCAGATAATTTCAATGTGGCATTACCAGCAGATTGGCGTCCAGGAGATGAAGTAATTGTTCCAACAGCTGGTTCATGTGGAGTAGCTAAGGAAAGAATGGAAAGTAAGGATGAAGATGTTAAATGTTATGATTGGTTTTTCTGTACTAAGAAACTTTCAAAAGAAGAAGTTGAAAGCAGATTGGGAAAGTAGTTTATAGTTAATTGTTATCTAAACCGATAGGGGCGTGTTTTTATACGTCCCTTTTTTGTTTTTTGTCTAAAAGTAATGAATAAAACTAGTAAAATAATTTAGAAGATTTTTCGTTCTGTGTTTATAGAGGACTATTAAAATTATAGTATTATGGAAAACGATGAAAATGATTTTGGAAACGAAGATGTTTTGCAACATTTTTTTGATAAGCTCAAACCTAATCAAAGCCTAACTATTAATGCTGGTGATATGGTTAGACGCATAGCTCTTAATTCGGAAAAGAGTGTAGAGGTGATTACTACTGTAATTAGAGTATATATAGAAGTTCTAATTTATTCAGACAAGGACGAGCCAGACTTTAATGAACAAGAAGCATTTTTTGTATTCTCTCATTTAGATAATCTTGACAGGTTTGAATTAACCTATTCCAAAGATGCAAATGGAAAAGTTTCAATAGAGATAGGCTTATTGCCTGAAAAGCAACAAAATAAATTATATTCGTAAGAAGAAGAAAACTTATAACTCTGTAAATAAGTTTTTGTGTTATCAGAGTTGTCTTATTGTGTCTTTAATATCTTTATCTCGCAGTTTGGAGTTAAAACACTTCCACCCTTACTTTTCTTTTGATTGGCTAACTGTGTTTCCAATTCTTTTATATAAGAACCTCTTGTTTTGAGATTAGCCTCAGAAATTCCTCTACCTATTAAGTATTTTTTAATGGCTTCGGCTCTTAAACGACTATTGTCGGCATCTTTACGGATATTATATCCTTCGGTTGGTATTCTACCAATAATCTCTACTACAATTTGAGGATAGTCTTGTAATGTTTTTACAACCTCATCAAGTGCTGAATAACTCTCAGGTAAAAGGGTTACATTATTTAATTCATCAACATCAAAATACAAGTATCCATTAATTGGAAGTTTAGAACCTGTCTTAATTTGTACCAAGCGAGCTGTTAGGATAGAGTCTTTAATTGCTTGTGCATGGGAAACATCTCTATGATAGTTGAAATATCCGTCCTTTTTAAGGGTAATAGTATAACTCCTTCTTGGAAGAACTTTAATTAGTTGTGCTCCTGCATTTTCTTTTTCTAAGATTACATTATCACTTTCCTTGTCTTTAATAAGGATATCAGCTGTTGTCCTTTCTCTCTTTACACTATCAATTGGCAATACTGTAAGTGGTGCAAAATCTGTTTTTACTGTTGCTAAAATAGTATGTCCCAAACCTCCACTTGCAAGGTTATCCACAACAATAACATATTTTTCTCCTGCCTTTACATCAATGTACTTAGCATAAGAATCGGTAGATGTTTTTGGAACATTTTCAAGTTTGCCACTAAGTCCAATACCTGTCTTGCCTCCAGTTTCTGCATTTCCTGGAGAAAGAACAGAACGAACAGGAGCTACCTTATTACCAATTATTCTATTACAGAAATACTTGTTAGTATATTTATAAACCAACATATCATAGTTATCGGCAGCAGCTTTTGGAGTTAGGTCAATACATAGTTTTCCTTCATAGGGGATAGTCAGAATATACCATACAGTATTATTTTCCTGTTGGAAAACATTCTTTGTTTTAGCGTCAGGACTTATTTCACTTACAAAACCATATCCACGAGGAGGCTCTGTTGGTCCAAAAGGAACATCAACTTGTAATGGAACAGCAAAAAAACAATCTGCACTTCTTGGAGGAAGTGGGGTTTCAAGTATTTGAGGTTTTGCGGCAGGTTTTTTACCTTTATTGGTCTTTACCTGTTTTTGTGCATTTGCTCCTGCCATAAGAACAAAAGCAAAAATTAAGGTTAAAAATAATTTCTTTTTCATAAAAAGAATAGCTTCAATTTACCCTGCAAACTTACTATAATTATTTGATATAACAAATAAAAAAGAAATAAATTGATTAAAAGTTTAATTTTTTACCCCAAAAGGGATAAAATAATTTATCTTTGCAGAATTAAAAATATAATAATTTTATGGAAGCATTAGTAAAAACAAATTTTAAGTTTGAGAAACAAAAGGATTTATACATCGGTAAGGTAAGAGATGTATATAATATTGATAATAAGTTTTTAGTAATGGTTGTTTCGGATAGGATTTCTGCCTTTGATGTTGTTTTGCCAAAAGGTATTCCTTTTAAGGGGCAGGTTTTGAATCAGATTGCCGAAAAGTTTTTGGATGCAACAAGTGATATTGTTCCTAACTGGAAAATATCATCACCAGACCCAATGGTAACCATAGGTCATCTTTGTGAGCCTTTCAAGGTTGAGATGGTTGTTAGAGGCTATCTTTCAGGGCATGCTTGGAGAGAATACAAACAAGGCAAGAGAATGCTTTGTGGAGTTCCATTGCCAGAAGGAATGAAAGAAAATGACAAGTTCCCAAAACCAATAATAACCCCAACAACCAAAGAAGCAATAGGTCATGATGAGGATATTTCAAAAGAAGATATAATAAAGCATGGTTTAGTTTCCAGGGAAGATTATCAAGAGCTGGAAAGATACACCTATGCACTCTTTGAAAGAGGACAAGAATTGGCTAAGGAAAGAGGTTTGATATTGGTTGATACCAAATATGAGTTTGGGAAGAAAGACGGAAAGATATATTTGATAGACGAAATTCATACACCCGATTCTTCACGCTATTTCTATTTGGAAGGCTATCAAGAACGTCAAAATAATTCTCAACCTCAAAGACAATTATCAAAAGAGTTTGTTAGAGAATGGTTAATGGAAAATGGATTTCAAGGAAGGGAAGGAGAGAAAATACCAGAAATGACTCCTGAGATAATTAATCAAATATCAGAACGCTACATAGAGCTATATGAAAATATAATTGGTGAAAAGTTCAAAAGAAATACCACAGATAATTTATCAGAAAGAATAGAAACCAATATTTCTAATTGGCTTAGTACTCAAAAATAAAAACAAAGGATTATGAATAGAATATTTAAGAATGTAGTTCTTTTATTTCTAATAAGTTTTCTTTTCTTTTCGTGTAAGGATAAACCTGCTTATTATGAGGTAAAGGAATTTACTAATCAAAAATGGGATAGGATTGAAGAAGGTAAGGATATTAGTTTTGAAAAGATAAAAATCAATAACATAAAAGATGTTTATGATATTAATGTTTCTTTTGCTCACACAAGGGATATAAATGTTGATGAGATAAGTTTTATTCTTAGGATAATTGCACCTTCAGGCATAAAGAAAGAAAGTATCCATACAATGGTATTAAAAGACAGGGATAATGAAAAATTTATAGGTAGTGATTTGGGTGAAGTAATAGAGATAAAAGAACCAGTAAAACAATATCTAACCCTTACAGAAAAAGGAGAATATGAAATAATTATTTCCAATTATAGTTCAAAATATGAGGTAACAGGACTAAGAAACATAGGCGTTGAAGTCAAGAAATCTGTTTTGGACTATGATGTAGAGAAATAAGAAAGGCAATAATATGTCTTCCAATCTTAACCCTTATTACGATAAACTTCTACCCATATTGCAAACACTTCCTTCCACAGCAGGAGTGTATCAATATTTTGACAATAAGGGAACAATAATCTATATTGGCAAGGCAAAGAACTTAAAGAATAGGGTATTATCCTATTTCCACAACCAATCAAACCTCAATGCCAAAACAAAGCTTTTAGTTAAGAAGATATATAACATAGAGTTAATACATCTTGCCTCCGAAACAGAAGCTTTGCTTTTGGAATGTAATCTTATAAAAAAACATCGTCCACGTTATAATATCCTTCTTAAAGATGATAAAAGTTATCCTTGGGTTAGAATAACCAATGAACCCTTTCCAAGGATATTCAAAACTCGTAACCTTGTACGTGATGGCTCCCTTTATTTTGGACCCTATGCTTCCAACAGAACACTTAAAGAGTTAATGGATATAATCCGAATAATGTTTCGTTATCGTACCTGTAACCTTAACATAAATGAAGAAAACCTAAGTAAAAATAAATTTAAAGCTTGTTTAAATTATCAGATAAAACTTTGTGATGCACCTTGCGAAGGGAAACAAAGCAAAGAAGACTACAATAAAACCATTACTTCAATAAAAAATATGTTAAGAGGCGATTTTGCTTCACTTCTTAAAGACTTAAAGCAAGAGATGATGGATTATGCCCAAACGCAAGAGTTTGAAAAGGCACAGGCAGTAAAGGAAAGGATAATGCTTTTGGAAAACTACCAAGCTAAGAGTACGGTTGTAAGTTCTACAATAAAGAATGTTGAAGTCTTTGCTTATGTTGAAGGCGAAAACTCCATACATTTCAATATGATGAAGGTTGTAAATGGTTATGTTATTTCGTCTTATAGTATTGAGGTGCAAAGAAAACTTGATGAAACCTTTGAGGAAGTGTTTACCTCTGCCATTGTTCAAAGCAGGGATAAGCTTGATTGGGACGATAAGGAAATAATTGTACCTCAAAAATTAGACCTTCCAGAAGATTATGTCCTTCAAACCATTCCACAGATAGGAGATAAAAAAAAACTATTAGACTTCTCTATTCATAATGCGAAGTATCATAAATTAGAGAAGACCAAAAAAGCTATGCTTCTTGACCCAGAAAGACATTCTAAGAGGATAATGGAGATTATGCAGAAAGATTTAAGAATGAATACCTTGCCACGACATATAGAATGTTTTGATAATTCCAATATTCAAGGAACAAGTCCTGTTGCAGCCTGCGTAGTATTTCGCAATGCAAAACCTTCCAATCGTGAATACAAACACTATAATATTAAAACTGTTACAGGAGCTGACGATTATGCTTCAATGCAAGAGGTTGTTTACAGACGCTATTCACGTTTGAAAGCAGAAGGAAAACCACTCCCTGACCTAATTGTTATTGACGGAGGAAAAGGACAGTTAGGAGCTGCACAAGAAGCATTAAAAGCATTAGGACTATCCGATAAGATTAAAATGATAGGTGTTGCCAAACGATTAGAAGAAATATTCTTCCCCGGTGAAAGCATTCCTTTATTTTTGGACAGAAGGAGTGAAACCCTAAAAGTTATACAACAAATTAGAGATGAAGCACACCGTTTTGGAATAACACACCATAGAAACAAACGTTCCAAATCAACCTTCCGAACTCAGCTAACGGAAATTGAAGGAATAGGGGATATAACATCAAGAAACCTGCTTCTTAAATTCCAAAGCGTTAAAAAGATTTCTCAAACTTCACTTGAAGAATTAACCAACGCAATTGGAGCTTCAAAAGCAAAGATTGTTTACGATTATTTCCATAAAGATTAATAGAAATATTCCCAAAAAGAACATAGATATTAAAATAAATGTATATTTGCAGAAATAATTAATAATTCAACCATTATGAAAAGACTTATTATACTATTTGCAATTATTCTTTGTTTAGGTTATTCCAACAACCTATTCTCCCAAGTTCACGATGATATTTATAATAATCCCATTCAAAGAACAGAAAAATTAGATTCAGCTAACTCCACAGCCAAAACATATAGAAAACCCTCCAAAGCAACCCTACTTTCCCTTGCTTATCCAGGTGTTGGGCAATTATATAATGGTCAGAAAAGCAAAGCAGATGCCTATATTACTTGGAAAGTTCTGAGTGATGTTGTGGTGATTTTTAGCGTGTATAAAACTTTTAATAGTAATGAATTAGATGAATTTATGCCATTTTTTTTAATGTCTATGGTTTCTTTAACAAGTGCTGTAACCTCATGGGTGGTAAGTATGATTGATGCCAATTTAAGTGCAAAGAAAATAAATAAATACAATGGTTTCACCAATCCAAAAGAAAAGAAAACCCAACTTTCCATAAATCCTGATATTAAAATCATTCCTCAACCCCTTAGCCCCACAACTCAAACCTATTCACCATCCTTTGGACTAAACCTAAGTTTAAGATTCTAAAAAGTGAACAATCTTATTTTTTGTATCTTAATTTAAGCTATTTAAGAAAAGCATTGTGTCAATATTGTCGGCATAATCATTAATCTCTGGTTGCTGTGCCTTACCAAAGTTAATGGTTTTAATCCCTCCAACACTTTCAATATCCGAAACTATACATTGAATATTATCTTTTTCTACTAATACTCTATCCTCAATATCTTTAATATTATCATAATATTCATAGTTCAAAACCGAAACAGGAGAAAATAAATCTTTACTTTCTATTAATAACAACACTCCCGAATCAATAAATTCAATATTATTCATAATATAAATAGCCTTATGATAATCGTAGTTGTTACGATACTTATTATGGTCCAAAAGATAGGAATACTCTTGTGAAGCTTTTATTAGAGGAGAGAAATCAAAACCTTTTGGAATAAATATTTTAGAAACATTCCTGCATCCCAAACCTTTATGTGTTAAAATATCTGCCAAAAGCTTATTATAATCAATATTAGTATCCCTAATAATGGCACAAGAGGAGCGAGAATGACGAATAATATTAGGATATTTTCCAAAATAGTAGTTAAAATAACGAGAAGTATTATTGCTTCCTGTTGCTATAACAGCATCAAAACCTTCCAACTTATCTTTCACAAAAACCACTCTTTCCTTTATCTCTGGCAAGACCTTAATAAGCTCATCAACTATGGCAGGCAGCAGGTGAAAGTCGGAAGAAGAAAGCTTACACAATACTTTGTTTCCACTTAAAATAACACATAATAAATCATGAAACCCGACAGCAGGGATATTGCCAGCACAAATTATAGCAACCTTCTTGGGATTATTGTTAAACTTATATCTTTTACAAAACCCTTCAAGAGAGTCTTTATCCAACCATTTACCAATAGCCTTAAGGGACAGGAGGGTATCCTTCCTGTCAAACCAAGTGTTATCCATTATGCTTCTTTCCACAGCCATAAGGAGTTCATCGCTTGGATTATCCAAAACAGAAGCAATTTGAGAAAAAGCATTTATGATTTTTGATTGCATTATCTATTCTTTTTGTAATTTTATATGCAAATATATACATTTATTTTATTTCACAGGTAACTTATTTTGTGTTTTTGACGTTAAAAGGGATAATGATGAAAAAGTATTTAATAGCATTAGTGATTGGAGCTTTGTTAAATGTGAATTTGTTTTCACAAGACAAAAACACCTTTGCGGAATTTGAGGCTCAGATGAAAGAACTCATTGATAAAGCCACCAACTCACCAAAAGACAATGAAAGATTTAACGCCAACGAAAAACTAATAACCATAATGGAAGAGGTTTTAAGTATGGATAAATCATTTTCCTATCCATTCTCTTCACTAACCCGTATAAGTAATCTAAAATCATCTGATAATAAATTCCGTATCTTTACGTGGGCTGTTGTTTCGCAAGAGGGCACTTATGAAAACTTTGGATTTGTTCAAGCCAAAAATGAAACAACAGGGGAATATGAAGTCTATAAACTAAAAGATAGGAGTGAGGAAATACTTGCACCAGAGATTTCCAAAACAGATAACGAAACTTGGTTTGGAGCTGTTTATTACGAGCTGCTAACTATGGACTATGAAGGAAGAAAGATATATACCCTGTTGGGATTTGACGGCAACAATATCTACACCAAAAGAAGAGTAATAGAATTTATATCCTTTAAATCAAGAAGTGCTAAGCCAATATTTGGAGCAAACCTTTTTCATAAAGACAGAGACAGATACAGATATATATTTGAATACAACCCTGATGCTAATTTCTTTTTGCGATGGGATAATCAATACTATGAAGATAAGAACATCAATAAGAAGAAAAAAAGAAGAACTTTTCGTCAGCAAAAAGCCCCAGCACAAGTTAATATTGTTCAAGACTATATGATAGTTTACGATGTCTTGGAGCCTATGTTTGAAGGAATGGAAGGCAGTTTAAGAACACAATTCTATGTTTCGTCGGGTTATGTCAATGGATTTAAGTTTGAAAGAGGCAGATGGCGATTAATAGAGAATGTTCAGCCACGCAACCAAACTCCAGAACCAAAAATAAAACCCAAAACCCAACCCTTGCCACTATATAAGCCGCAGTAGTATATTCAGAAAACTGGTTATTCTCTAAATCGGATACTCTCTAACTCAGCAATTAAGAAAAAGGGTGGGACTACGAAAAATCCGAAAAAGCACTATAATAACCTATTTTACATATAATTACACCAAAAGGGTGGGACTAGGTGGGACTAAAAATGCTATTTTGGAAAGTTATATAGAAAATGTATAAAAATATTTTTAATGCATCAATAGTACAAAAGTTTCTAAAAATCACTTTTTACCCCCACCTCTCCCACCTTTTTCTCTTAACAATCTCTAACACACAATATTGCAAAGACGAAACCACTCCTCATTACCCCCACCCTTTTTCCTCATATTCCCTCAAAAGCTCATTTTATTAACAAAAACACCAAAACTTATCAACAATGCATCTAAAACTTATTAACAAAACCCTCCAAAATTAGAATTTGATTCTACGTTTCTATCTCTTGATTCTATTTTCCTAGAATTTGATTCTACAGAAATATAATCAAGTTCTACTGCTTAAAGATAAAGTTATGTCCTTAGAAATATATATTTTTTTCAAACAATAGGAATATTATAAATAAAATTCATACCTTTGTAGATTAAAAATCTATACTTATGAGTATGCATATTGCTATTGCTGGAAATATTGGAAGTGGTAAAACTACTCTTACGGAGTTATTGGCTAAGCAATTTAAGTGGAGTTCTATGTTTGAACAAGATGACGATAATCCTTATCTTGCAAACTTCTATGATGATATGAGAAGATGGAGTTTTAACCTTCAAATATATTTTCTTAACAAGCGTTTTCGTAGTTTGATTGAGCATAGAAAAAAATATGAAAAACTAATTCAAGATAGAACTCTTTATGAGGACGCTTATATTTTTGCTCCAAATCTTCATGCAATGGGTCTTATGGGAACAAAGGACTATGAGACTTATATTGCGTTGTTTGAATTGTTAAACTCTTTTATATCTCCTCCTGATTTACTTATTTACCTTAAAGCTTCTGTTCCAACGCTAATCAGAAATATTCAAAAAAGAGGAAGGGAATATGAAAGTTCTATACGTTTGGATTATATAACTTCTCTTAATGAGCGTTATGATAGATGGATTGAGGGTTATGAGGATGGTAAATTGTTGGTTATTGATATTGATAACCTTGATTTTTCTACGAGTAAAGAAGATTTGGGTGTTGTTATTGAAAGAATTAATGCAGAGATTAACGGACTTTTCCAATAATTGTAGTTTTATATGGGAGAAAGAAACAAAAGAATTTTAGGGGTTATACCTGCTCGGTTTGCTTCAACGAGGTTTGAGGGGAAGCCTTTAGCTTTGGTTGGAGGTAAAGAGATGATTCTTTGTGTTTGTAAGAGGGTAACGGAGAGTGGACTTTTTGATAAGGTTGTTGTTGCTACTGATTCAAGGAGGATTTTTGATGTGGTAAATACTAATAACTATACAGCAATAATGACTGATGAAAATCATGCTTGCGGAACGGACAGGGTGGAAGAGGCTTTGAATATTGTGGAGAAAACCTATGGTGAGTTTGATATTGTTGTTAATGTTCAGGGGGATGAGCCTTTGATTGGAAAGGAACAATTGCAAAAGGTTATTTCTCCTTTTGAGGACGAGGGGGTGCAAATATCTACTCTTTGTAAGATGATAGAAGATACGGAAACTCTTAAAAATCCTAATGTTGTTAAGGTTGTGTTTGATTATAATTACTATGCTCTTTACTTCTCTCGCTCTATTATTCCTTATGACAGGAATGAAACTCTTGAATATGGAATAGCTAAGGGACAATATTATAAACATATAGGTCTGTATGCTTATAGGAAAGATGTGTTAAGAGAGATAGTAAAGCTATATCCTTCTCGTTTGGAGAGAATGGAGTCATTGGAGCAGTTGCGTTGGTTGGAAGAGGGTTATAGGATAAAGGTAGAGGTAACAGAGTATGAGTCTATTGGGGTAGATACTCCGGAGGATTTGGAAAAAATCAATAAACTATTAGAATAAGCCGTTTAATAAGGTATAATAAATTGATATTAAAAATAAATAATAAATAAATACAAAAAAAGATATGAATGTTTCATCAAACTTATTAGAGTATTTAAAGATAAATGATACTGCAGAATTAATTGGTATTGGAACTTTTAGGGTACAATATACTCCTGCGTCAATAAGTCCAATTACAAATACTCTAACTCCTCCTTGCAGAAGTGTGAGTTTTGTAAATGTTTTTAATGATGATTTAGGTTTTGCTGAATATATGGCAAAGAAAGAATTTATTTCTCTTGAAACATCAATAAAGTGGATTACTCAATATTCAGACAGCATAAAGGAAAGGGTAGAGCAATCAGGCTCTTGTAAGATAGGAGACTGGGGAACAATTGCTAAGGGAATTAATAATACGTTCTCTTTCATACCAATAGAAGGTTTAAATCTTTTGGATAGTGCTTTTGCTTTTGCAACAATAAAGGACGTTAAGACCTTTGACCAGGGAGATTTTATAAAACCAATCATCACTAAAGAGCCAATAAATGAAGAACCTGTATTGGAAGAGAAAGCATCTGTTGAGAAAGAAGTTATAGAACTCAAAACAATTTCTCAAAGACAAGAAGAAACTCCAAAGCCAGAAATAAGAGAGGTGGGAAAGAAAATAGAGGAAGTGATAAAGAAGGAAGAGGTATTGAATGTTGAAAGCAATGAAACAAAAGAAATAAGTTTTGAAGAAAGCTTTGAGAAGAAAGATAAAGAAGATGACGACGAGTGTTTTGACAAGAGTGATTGCAGTGATAATAACTATAAGAATACTAAAGAGTTTCGTAAAAAAGAAGAAAGAAGAAGAAAGAAAGAAAAGAAAGAACGTAAGGAGAGAAGAAAAAGAAGTAAGATTATTTGGGGAGTTTTGTTTTCAATAATCCTTTTGGGGCTTTTAGCATTTGGTTCATTGGTTTTGGCTCATTATATGTGCTGGATAAAAGGCAATAAAACATTAGAGCCATTAACTCAAAAACTATCTAACTATATAACTCCAAAATGTGAGAAAGCAGAAGAGGTTGTAGCTACACCTGTAGAAACTCCAACTCAACAACAAACCGAAACCTTTACCGAAACCTTGACAGAAGAAGTTATTGAAGAGGAGCCTGCTTCTACAACACCTGCTCCAACTCCAAAGCCTGTAGCTAAGAAAAAAACGTCTAAGGAAGATGTTCTAAAACCTACTGGAGAGAAGGATAACCCTCCAAAGCCAACAGCAGAGATAGATTATTCTACTCCAATCCTTATTCAGCCAGTTTCTCGTTTGGGATTTGATGTTGTGGGAGGAACATTTGAAAATCTTTCAAATGCACAACAAGCAGCTCGTAAGGCAAGGAGTTTGGGCTATGATAGCTACATAATCACTAAGAAAGCAGATGAGAAAACCAAATACCATGTAAGTTATGGCTCTCGCCGAACAATGAGAGAGGCAAATGCTTTTCTTAATACAATAATACAAAAACACGGCTCAAAAGGTTTTTATATAATTTCAAGGTAGTGGTGTTAGAATCGGAGCTGACTTATAGTCAACATACTCTTTCAAACGGGATAAGACTTGTTCATCGTCTGACCTGTTCGCAGGTTGCTCATTGTGCAATAACTATTAATGTTGGGTCAAGAGATGAGCAAAAGGGTGAAGAGGGAATAGCACATTTCATTGAGCATTCTTTGTTTAAGGGAACGAAAAAGAGAAAGAACTTCCAAATCCTTAGTAGAATTGATGGAGTAGGAGGAGAGTTAAATGCTTTCACTACAAAGGAAGAGACTTGTATTTATGCTACTTTTTTGAATAATTATCACGAAAGAGTTCTGGAGCTATTTTCCGATATTGTATTCTCCTCCACCTTTCCTCAAAAAGAATTAGACAAAGAAAAGATAGCTGTAATAGATGAGATAAACTCCTATGAGGATAATCCTTCTGAGCTTATATTTGACCAGTTTGATAATATAGTCTTTGGAAATAATGGTTTGGGACATTATATTTTAGGCACTCCCAAGCAAGTTAAGGAGTTTACAACTCAGAAGTTAACCCAGTTTATTCAAAGAGCTTATTCCACTGATTCAATTGTAATATCTACAATAGGAGAAATTGATTTTGAACGTTGGGTAAAGTTATGCGAAAAGTATTTTGGCTCAATTCAAACAAGCTCTAAAACAATTACAAGAACTCCTCCAAAAAACTACAAACCAAAAGATAAGACCATAAAACGTGATACATACCAAGCACATGTAATTATTGGGAACGTAGCATATAGTTACAAGAATAAGAAAAAAATTACACTATCTCTTTTGAATAATATTATTGGAGGACCAGCAATGAATTCACGTCTGAATATGAAGATTAGAGAAAAATATGGCTTTACTTATTCAATAGAGTCTAACTACACAGCCTATTCCGACACAGGACTATTTACTGTTTATGCAGCAACAGACCCAAAATACATTGACAAAACAATAGAGCTAATCAAAAATGAATTAGACCACTATACTAAAAAAGAAATAACTCCTTCAGGGCTAAAACATGCCAAGCAACAACTAATTGGACAATTGGCAATTCAATACGAAAGCAATCAAAATGAAGTTATATCCATGGGAAAATCAATTCTTAACTTCAACAGAATAGATTCCCTAAAAGTAACAAATCAAGAAATAGAAAAGATAACATCAGAACAAATTCAAGAAGTAGCTAATACAATATTTCAAAGAGATAAATACACACAATTAAAATATATATAACTATGAAAAAGATTTCACTAATATCAATAGTGTTAAGTTTGGTAGCAAGCACAGTGTTTGCTAATCCAATACCAAGACCAGATGAAGGTATGTGGTTACCTATGTTCTTTAAGAACTTAAACTATTCCACAATGCAAAAGATGGGCTTAAAACTCACAGCAGAACAGCTTTATGACATTAACAATTCAAGCCTTAAAGATGCCATAGTACAATTTGGAAATGGATGTACGGGAGAAATAGTTTCCGATAAGGGCTTGCTCTTTACCAATCATCATTGCGGATATGAAGCCATTGCAGGACAATCAACAGTAGAACATGATTATCTTGGTAATGGTTTTTGGGCAAAAGACCTAAGCGAAGAAATACCAATCCCTGATATGACAGTATCTTTCCTTATAAGAATGGAAGATGTTACAAAGACTATTTTGGGAGAGTATGCAGATAGATTAAATTTAAGCTCTTCAGCTATTGATACAATATCAATAAGAATCAAAGAACTTGAGGAAAAAACATCTGAAGAAGGAAGATACAAAGCAGTAGTTAAACCTTTCTTTGAAGGTTTAGAGTATTATATGTTTGTTTATGAAGTTTTCACTGATATTCGTCTTGTAGGCACACCTCCTTCCTCAATAGGAAAATATGGTGGCGATACAGACAATTGGATGTGGCCTCGTCATACAGGTGATTTTTCTATATTTAGAGTTTATGCTAATTCTGAAAACAAACCTGCAAAGTATTCAAAAGACAATGTACCTTTCAAGCCAAAACATTTCTTACCAGTAAGCTTAAAAGGCGTAAAGAAAGATGATTTTGTTATGATTTGGGGATTCCCAGGCTCAACAGAAAGATATATGACCTCAGGAGAAGTAGCAAATACAATCAATGTAACAAATCCTTCAATTGTTAGAGGAGGAGAGTTTATGCTTCCAACAATGAAGAAAATGATGATGAAAGATAATAGGATAAAACTTATTTATGCCTCTGATTATGCAGGATATTCTAACCTTTGGAAAAACAAGAAAGGGGAGTTAAGAGGTCTAAAGAACCTTAATGTTTACGACAAGAAAAAAGCAATTGAAGATAGACTTTTAAAATGGATTTCAGAAGATAAATCAAGAATTGAAAAGTATGGTGATGTTATAAAAGACCTAAATTATGCAAATAAAGTTATTGGTAATGCACCTTCTACTCAGAACGAATGGTATGTAAACTTTGGTTTGCTTGCTAACAAAAGAGCCTTATTCGCTTTCCAAACAGCATATAATATATTGACATTAGATAAAAAAGATTCCAATTATGCTAAGGCAATAGAAGGAATAAAAGCAAGAGGAGAAGAACATTTCAAAACATATGACCAGGAAACAGAGAAAGAACTTTTTAAATCTTTTATATATATGTTCTCAACCTTAGATAAGAATAGTTTTATTAGCAATACTCTTCAAAAGAAATATAAGGGAAATATTGATGCTTATGTTGATGATGCTTTTAAGAAATCAATATTTGGAAGCAAAGAAAACTTTGATAAGTTTATCAAGAAACCTAATGCAAAGAAGATACAAAAAGACCTTATAGCAAGACCAGCACTTACAGCATATTTCTATATTGGAGGAGAGGATAAGGAATTAGATGAAGCTTATGAAAAACTTTCTCAAGCAAGAAGACGTTTTGTCGCAGCACTTAGAGAAATGGACCCTTCATTAGTACAATATCCTGATGCAAACTTCACAATGCGTATGACCTACGGACAAGTTTTGGATTATTATCCTTCAGATGCAGTTCACTACGACTACAAAACAACCCTTGAAGGAGTAATGGAAAAAGAAGACCCTACATCAAGCGAGTTCCAAGTACCAGCAAAACTAAAAGAACTATATCTTAACAAAGACTATGGACAATATGCTGATGAAAACGGAAAGATAATAACTTGCTTCCTTTCCAATAACGACATCACTGGAGGAAATTCAGGCTCACCAATCCTTAATGCAGAAGGTCATTTGATAGGCTTAGCATTTGATGGAAACTGGGAAGCAATGAGTGGAGATATTGCTTTTGAACCAGAACTGCAAAGGACAATAAACGTTGATGCACGCTATGTTCTTTTCATAATAGACAAGTTTGCAGGAGCAAAAAATATAATAGATGAATTAACAATAATCAAATAAGAAAATAAACACAATGGAATTAAAAACAAATAAAGACAAAATCAGCTGCATAATAGGAGAAGATATTGGAGCAAGTCTTTTTAGAGAAGGCTATGACTTAGATGTTGAAATATTGATTGAGTCATTAAGAAGAGCTGCAAAGGGAGAAAAACTAAACCTTTTGAGTGAAGAAGAAAAGAATACCCTTATGGCTGAATGGCAAAAAGAAATGCAGGCAAAAAAACAAGAGCAAATGCAAAAAGAAGGACTAAAAGCCAGAGAAGAAGGAAGGAAATTTTTAGAATCAAATCTAAAACAAGAGGGAGTAAAAGAAACCCCAAGCGGACTACAATATAAAGTTATTATAGAAGGAAGTGGAGCAAAACCAAAAGCAACCGATACAGTAAACGTTCACTATCATGGTACACTTATAAATGGTAATGTGTTTGACTCCTCAGTACAAAGAGGTCAGCCAATATCTTTCCCGCTTAATCAAGTGATATCAGGCTGGACAGAAGGATTACAACTAATGAGCGTTGGCTCAAAATACACCTTTTACATACCAGCTGACTTAGGTTATGGCGACTCACCAGTAGGAACTATACCAGCAGGAAGCACTTTGATTTTTGAAGTAGAACTACTTGGAATAAATTAAAGCAAGAATTGGAATACTTTATATACCATATTGAACAAGCAAGAGAAGAATTTGGGCAAGACATATCACTATCACACCCAAAGCAAGTATCAATATGGTCAAGGCAATTCCTTATTCAAATAATCAAACAAAAGGGCTTAACCTTCAACACTGCAATAGATAGCACGAAAGAAGGTAAGCCCTTTTTTCTTTATAACCCCAACCTTCACTTCTCAATATCCCACACCAAAAACTATATGGGTATAGCTCTGTCTCATAAGCCCATAGGTATAGATATAGAGCAGGAGAGAACCTATAAGAAAGAATTAGTAAAGCGATTCTTTCACCCGCAAGAAGTAGAGTATCTTGCTCAGATTACAAATCCCCAAAAACAAAACCAAGTCTTTACAAAAATCTGGACACTAAAAGAAAGCTACGTCAAATGCACAGGCACAGGAATAGCCAATAACTTTCAAAAATTCTATATAAGCCTTCTTGACAACCAGCCCAAAATCCATCAAAACCAAACCCCAGTCCAAATCCAAACCCACTACAATTCCAACCACAAACTTTATATTTCTATTTCAGAACAATTGTAATATTTAATAAAAACTTAACAAGTTTTCTTTCACGCCTATTTGTTAAGTTTGTATTTTTGTATACTTTTAAGTGTTATATTTGTGAGAGCTAATAAATAGTAGAAATTACAACTTTATAAAAATGAAAAAATTAAAAACAGGAATTACTTTTATAGTCTTAGGAAATGTAGCATATTTATTAAAAGACTTTTTGGACGATATTGTGCCAAATAATTTTATTGACTTTATTCAAGGGTTTTTATTAGGCTTTGGAGTTGGTCTAAATATAGTAGGGATAATACTTGTCTTCATATACATGGCAAAAGAGAGGAAAAAACAATAATAATATTATGAAAACACGAAACCTATTAGTTTTTCTTTTGCTCTTTTTTTCATTGGGAGCTTTATTTGGAGGAGGAGCTTTTTTGTTGTTTCCTGAAGGATGGATGGAAATGACACCTGAATTAGTTTTGCAACACTCTCCTTTTAAAAACTTTCTTATACCAGGACTTATTTTATTTTCTGTACTTGGCTTGATGCTTATTTTTGTAGTCTGGGGACTATTAAAACGTAAGGATTGTAAGATTGCACAGTTGGTAAACATATTTCCAGATATGCACTGGTCGTGGTCATGGGCGGTTTATACAAGCTTAGCACTTATTATTTGGATTTATATGGAAGTATACTTCCTACAAGCCTTTCACTGGCTACACTCGTTTTACTTTTTCTATGGCGTGTTAATCTTGGTAGTAACGCTTTTGAAGCCCATACGCCAATATTATAGCTCTACCTCAAAATAATTAAAACATTTTTACAATATCATAACGCATCTTATTACCTATTGAAACGCTTTCATAAAGTATAGGGTTTCTTAGTATTAGTTTTTGAGGTTGTATGTTGAATAAGCTTTGGATATGTTTTATTATTTCTGAATTGCTTTCTGCTTTTTTGATTTTGGTGATTGTTATATGTGGAATAAATTCTCTTTTCTCTATGGGTATTACCTTTGTGTATTCATTATTTATTTGAATGTTTAAATCCTTTAATGTCTGATTTTCCTTTATCCCAAACCATATAACAATATCCTTAGGGCTGTTTTCAAAGACAGATACCTTATCTATTTCTATCTCTATTTCTTTGAAATTGTTTAGCACCTCACTGCTTGCTGCTATTATATTATTTACTTGTTTTGTTGTGCTATCTCCAACAAATTCTATGGTTAGGTGGTAGTTATTTTTTTGTGTTGAGTCAATATTTTCTTTTGACAGGAAGGAGTGGATTTGTTTGATTATGCCCAAGAGTTCTTTGTTGAAGACTATATTATAGGCTAAGAATATCCTTTTATTTGTCATAATCTTTTCTAAGTAAAAGTCTATATCTTCAATAAAATGCTCAACTACTATTCCTACTTTTTGTTTCTTGGGAGCTGGTTTTTTGTTTGAAACTATGGGTGTAATTTCTTGTTCAAATAATGAGGTTTGTTGAGCTTGAGTGTTTTGTTTTTTGAAGTGTTCTTTTGTCGTTGGGGTAGGGTGAATGTTACGTACGAGGAGGATATTATCAACCCCCTTTGTCTTTTCTATAAAGTTAGAGGCACAGCTTTTATTGTCTCTTCCTATTATTACATATATATAGTCGTATTTGACATTTGTGTTTATTATAAATTTGTTGTCTTTGTTTTTGTTTGAGATAAGGAAATGGCTTAGGTGGTCATTTTTATTGAGGTAGTAGTAGTTCCTAAAAGGAAAGGATTTGTTTTCGTCTTTATCATAATGCTCAAAGTCTTTACAAAGTCGCAAGTTGGAATTAAACAAGGAGTTGATGGTTTGGGCTAAGGATAGTCCACTTAAAGGAGAGCTTATTCCTATAATAGACAAGTCTTCTGAGGTTATTTCTGAACTAATTGATTTTAATTCCTTAGACATAAATTCTTAGTTTGTGAGATTACAAAAGTAGAAAATTATTTGTTAATAACAAAAACAAAATATATATTTGCAAAATAATAAAAGATAAAATATTTAATCATTAAAAAATTATTGAATTATGAACAATGCAACATTCTTTTTTGAAAGACCAAAAAACGAAACTGTGTTAGGCTATGCTCCAAATTCTCCTGAAAGAGAAGCATTGCAAAAAGAAGTAGAAAGACAATACAACACCAGTATTGAGATTCCATTAATTATTGGAGGAAAAGAAGTAAAGACAGGTCAAATGGGTAAGGTTGTTATGCCAACAGAACACGGACATGTTCTTGCTACATATCATAAAGCTACTCCTGAAACTGTTCAAATGGCAATTGATGCAGCACTTGCAGCTCACGACAAATGGTCAAATGTTCACTGGATAGACCGTTGCTCAATTATGTTAAAGGCAGCAGAGCTTATTTCAAAGAAGTATCGTTATTTGATGAATGCAGCAACAATGCTTGGACAGTCTAAAAACTCCTATCAGGCAGAAATAGATTCAGCATGTGAAGCAATAGACTTCTTACGTTTCAATGCTTATTATGCTTCACAAATTTACTCACAACAGCCAATGAGTGATAATACAGCCATTAATCGTTTGGAATATCGTCCACTTGAAGGTTTTGTGTATGCAATATCTCCTTTCAATTTTACAGCAATTGCTTGCAACCTCAATATATCACCAGTATTGATGGGTAATGTTACTGTTTGGAAACCTGCCACAACAGCAATCCTTTCCAACTATTATCTAATGAAGATTTTTAAAGAAGCAGGTATCCCTGACGGAGTTATTAACTTCTTACCAGGGAGCGGTTCGGTGATTTCTGATGCTTGTTTTGCTTCAAAACATTTAGCAGGCATTCACTTCACAGGCTCAACCAATACTTTCAATAACTTTTGGAAACAAATAGGACAAAATATAGATAAATACAATACTTATCCAAAGATTGTTGGAGAAACAGGAGGAAAAGACTTTATTTTTGCTCATAAGTCAGCATCAGCAAAAGAATTGGCAGTAGCTATTGTTAGAGGAGCATTTGAATATCAAGGACAAAAATGTTCGGCAGCCTCAAGAGGATATGTTCCTAAAGAACTTTGGGACGAAACATTTGGATACATAAAAGAAATGGTTGCTCAAATAAAACAAGGCTGCATAAGAGATTTTTCTAACTATGTAAATGCAGTAATTGATGAGAAAGCATTTGATACTATAATGAAATATGTTGATAGAGCAAAGACATCTTCAGAAGCACAAATCCTTATTGGAGGAAATGCAGACAAGTCAAAAGGTTATTTTATTGAGCCAACAATAATTCTTACCACTAATCCAAAATACGAAACAATGGAAATAGAACTCTTTGGACCAGTTTTCACTGTTTACTTGTATGATGGAGAAAAGTATGAAGA
The DNA here is from genome assembly GCA_964346795.1 of uncultured Bacteroidaceae bacterium. Taxonomy (GTDB): domain Bacteria; phylum Bacteroidota; class Bacteroidia; order Bacteroidales; family P3; genus UBA10566. Next base: position 22,180 of record CAYFWD010000005.1, on the reverse strand, counting down.
AACCTTAGAGCTTTGCAACACAACATCACCATTTGCTTTAACAGGTTCAATATTCTCTAATTGTCGTTACGCAACTGATATTGCAATGAATGCACTAAGATACTCCGCAGGTAATTTCTATATCAACGACAAACCAACAGGAGCAGTTGTAGGTAACCAACCATTTGGAGGAGCAAGAGCATCAGGAACAAATGATAAGGCAGGTTCTGAACTCAACCTATATCGTTGGGTAAGTCCAAGATGTGTGAAAGAAACCTTAGTACCACCAACAGACTTCCGTTATCCATTTATGGGATAAAATAAAATAAACTATTTCAAAGGGTGTCTTCAAAAGAAGATACCCTTTTTTTGTATCTGTTTTTTTAGATGAAGTTTGGTGAAATTAGAATCAAGTTCTACGGAAATAGAATCAAGAGATAGAAAATTAGAATCAAATTCTACGGAAATAGAATCAAGAGACAGGAAAAAAGGATTATAATATATTGAAACAAGATATATTTCTCTATTTTTTAATAATTACAAACCTGTCTTTATTATTAATATCTTTTAATAATGATGAATTATAATCCTTAAAAACTTCCAATGTCTCCTTTCCTAAGGCTTCATTAATTTCAAGATATATTTTTCCGTTTCTTAAAAGGTTGTTTTTAGCAAATCTTTCAATAGCTTTATAGTAAATAAGAGGATTATTATCGGATACAAATAAAGCTTTGTGAGGCTCATAGTTAAGAACGTTATTCTTTATTAGGGCTTTTTCTTTCTCCATAACATAGGGAGGATTTGAAACAATAATATCAAACTTCTCTTCTGTAAACCTCTCTTTAAGTATATCCGCTTTTTCAATTCTAATATCCAAACCTAATAAATCTTTGTTTTCTTTTATTTGAACAATTGCATTATCGTCATTATCAAAAGCCCAAACTTCGCTTTGAGGAAGGTTGTTTTTAAGGCTTAGAGCTATTGCTCCACTACCTGCACCTAAGTCAGCTATTTTAAGTCTTGCTTTTTCTTTATTTTCTTTAATAATCATATCAACCAGTTCCTCTGTTTCGGGTCTTGGGATAAGAACATTATGATTTAACTTAATGGTTATATTATAAAAAGTTGTTTCTCCAATAATATATTGTAAGGGTTTTTCTTTCTTAAGGTCTTTTATTGCAAAATTAAGCTTGAGTAGTTCCGATTCCAAAATGGTTTGCTCCTTATCTGCCACAATTGAGATAAGAGGAATATTACAGAAATGAGTTATTAGAGTATTGGTCATTTGTTTTATTTCATTTTCTGAATAAATACCATTAAGTTCTTCTTGGGCAAACCTGATTATGTCCTTTATCTTATTTGATTTTATCCTCATTATTCTAATATATTATCGCCTGCAAAATTACTATTTTTTTCTTCTTATCCTCTTCCTTATTTTTCTATTCTCGGATAATTGTTTTATATTTGCTTTTTAGTTTTTTTAGGCTTATGGATGACGAGATATTGATGTATAGGTGTTTGCAGTTGGCTCAATTGGGTAGTGGATGTGTTAGTCCCAATCCAATGGTTGGAGCTGTGGTAGTTTATGATAACAGGATAATTGGTGAGGGGTATCATCAGTATTATGGAGGTAATCATGCAGAGGTCAATGCAATAAATAGTGTTGAGGATAAGGGTCTTTTGAGATATTCTACTCTTTATGTTAATCTTGAACCTTGTTCTCATTGGGGGAAAACTCCTCCCTGTACGGAACTTATAATAAAACATAGAATAAAAAAGGTTGTTATTGCTAATATGGATGTTAATCCTAAGGTTGCAGGAAATGGAGTTAGGACTTTGCAGGAGAATGGCATAGAGGTTATTACTGGAGTTTTGGAAGAGGAGGCAAGAAGTTTGAATAAGTATTTCTTTACCTATTTTTTGAAAAAACGTCCTTATATTACCTTAAAATGGGCTGAGACCTTAGATGGTTTTATGGATATTGAAAGAAGAGAAGGGGATGAAAAGGAAGAATATTGGATAACAAATGATGCTTTAAGAGTTTATGTTCATAAGCAAAGGGCAGAGGTAGATTGTATTTTGGCAGGTAGAACAACAATACTTAACGATAATCCTAAGCTTAATTTGCGTTATTATTTGGGAAATAATCCAATAAGAATGACTATTGATAAAGACCTAACTCTTCCTGAGGATTTGTTTTTCTTTGACAATACTCAAAAAACAATTCTTTTTAATTCAAAGAGGAGTTTTGAGGAAAAGAATACTATATATTATAAAATAGATTTTGAAAAAGATGTTTTGGAACAAATCATACATTATATATATAGTATAAATAAAAATTCACTGGTTGTTGAAGGAGGTAAACAAACTTTGGAGAGCTTTATAAATCTTAATCTTTGGGATGAGGCTAATGTTTTGGTGGGAAATAAGTATTTTAATAAGGGATTGCTTTCTCCTAAAGGACTTATTGAACAAAAATTTGTAGAAAAAACTTACTATAATACTGATTGGATAGAATATTATTATAATAGATAGAATTATGTTTGATGATACTTATCTTACTATAGAGAGCAGGGCAGAGGGTATATATAAAGAAAAAGGCAGCAAATTTATTTCTTTAGCTTTTCCTGTTAAGACTCAAGATGAAATTAAGGATATAATTAAGGATATAAAGAAAGAATATTTTGATGCTCGTCATCATTGTTATGCTTATATTTTAGGGTACGATAAGTCTGTGTTTAGATTAAATGATGATGGGGAGCCTTCTTCCACAGCAGGTAAGCCAATTTATGGGCAATTGCTATCAAGAGACTTAACGGATATATTGGTGGTAGTTATAAGGTATTTTGGAGGTACTAAGTTGGGAGTAAGTGGCTTAATACAAGCTTATAAGCAAGCTACAATAGATGCTTTGGATAATTCAAAAATCATTCAAAAAACTATAGATGAAACTTATAGTGTGAGTTTTGATTATTCTTTGATGAATGATGTTATGAGGGTCTTGAAAGAGTTTGATGTAGAGCAAAAAAATCATAGGTTTGAAAATGAATGTTACTTGGAATTTACTATAAGAAAAGCTAATTCTGTAAAAATTACTGATAGTTTAAATTCCATTTTTGGGGTAAAGACATCTTTTCTTTTTTCAACATAAAAAAAGATTGGTATTGGAGCTTTTTATTAGGCTTTAGAGTTTTTATTTGTGTAAATCATTTATTTATGTGTTTATAACTTGTTGAAAGAAAAAATAAAATTGGAATAAATTTTTTTATATAAAAAAACTTACTATATTCCGCTGCAAAAATAAATGAAGTTTTTTTTGAAGGTTAAGTATCTATAATTCTATCTTTTTAGCAGGTTATCCTTTTTTGGGACTTTTTTATCTCAAAATCTCTATATAAAAAAATTGAATAAAACAAGAAATAAAAATTATTTTTCTTTTAATTTATGATTGTAATTTTGACAAAATAAATTTTGAAGCAGAAAATCGGCATTTGCCAATTATAATATATTAAAACTAATTTTTTGATATGCAAAAAGGACACGAAGAAGTATGGAATAATTGTTTGCAGGTTATTAAGGATAACCTTGGGAATGAATTTCTTTACAAGACTTGGTTTGAACCAATACGTCCACTAAAACTTGAAAAGAATGTATTAACCATTCAAGTTCCAAGTCAATATTTTTGTGAATTCTTAGAAGAGCATTACGTTAACCTATTGAAAAAGACTCTCAAAAGAGAGATAGGTAGAAATGCAATGTTGCAATATAGCATTGTTTTAGATTCTCAAACTCCTCTATCACTTATTCAGCCTTCAGAAGATAAATACGCAAAGTATAATCAACCAGTTAATGTCCCATTAAATATAAACTCTTCCCCCTCTAAGGAGTTTCCTAATCCTTTCATATTACCTGGTCTTAAAAAGATTAAGATTAATTCTCAGCTCAATGAATCACTTTCATTTGATAATTTTGTAGAGGGAGAATGTAATCGCTTGGCAAGAAGTGCTGGTTATGCAGTAGCAAAAAATCCAGGCAAAACCTCTTTCAATCCTTTCTTTATTTACTCAGGTGTTGGCTTAGGAAAAACTCACCTTGCACATGCAATAGGACTTGAAACAAAAAAGAACTTCCCTGATAAAACAGTACTTTACGTTTCTGCTGACCAGTTTGTTCATCAATATACAGATGCTTGTAAGAATAATACAAGAAATGATTTTATGCAGTTTTATCAAATGATAGACCTCTTAATTATTGATGATATACAATTCTTTGCAAAGAAGACAGGAACTCAAGATGTGTTTTTTAATATCTTTAACTCACTACACTCTTCAGGCAAACAACTAATTATAACTTCAGATAAAACACCTGCCGACTTAGCAGACTTTGAACAAAGAGTAATATCTCGTCTAAAATGGGGCTTAAGTGCAGAACTTCAATTGCCAGATGTTAAAACAAGAATAGAAATACTACAAAGCAAGCTATATAAAGATGGTATTGATATGTCTTATGATATTGTTGAATATTTGGCATACAATATTAATACAAGTGTTAGAGAGTTGGAAGGAGCTTTAATTTCACTTTTAGCACAATCTTCTTTTAATAAGAAAACCATCACTATTGAGCTTGCTCGTGAAATGATAGATAAATTTATTAAAAGTAATGTTAGAGAAATATCTATTGAATACATACAAAAAGTAGTATTTGATTATTTTAATATTCCTGTTGATAAAATTCAATCTAATACTCGTAAAAGAGAAATAGTACAAGCAAGACAATTAGCAATGTATTTCTCAAAAAAACTTACTAAAAACTCTTTAGCAATTATTGGTTCAAGATGTGGAAACAAAGACCATTCAACTGTTCTACATGCTTGTAAGGCAGTAACAAATCTTTACAAAACAGATAAGGAATATAAGATTTGGGTAGATGATATAGAAAAGAAAATAGCAAATTAAAAAAATAAATGGTTAGTTAAAAGATTATGCTTAATTGCATAATCTTTTTTTATTTTCAAATAAGAGATTATCTTTGCAGTTTAAAAATAACAAACTATGAACATTGTATTTACGGCTTTAACTTTTTTAGGAGGTCTTGGATTATTCCTTTATGGAATGAAAACTATGAGTGATTCCCTACAGAGAATAACAGGAGATAATTTAAGAAATTTTCTTTCAAAAATGACAGCCAACCGTTTTAGAGGAATATTAACAGGAGTAGGTATTACATCTGTCATTCAATCTTCCTCAGCAACAACGGTAATGGTTGTAAGTTTTGTTAATGCAGGGGCTCTCACTTTAGCAGGAGCAGTAACTGTTATTATGGGAGCTAATATTGGAACAACAGTTACAGCATGGATAGTTTCACTACTGGGGTTTAGGTTTGATATTTCAGAATACATATTGCCGATTATTGCAATAGCAACACCTTTTCTTTTTAAAAAATCAAAAGAAAACTTAGGTCAATTTATTATAGGATTTGGTCTGTTATTTTTGGGGCTTAATATTCTTACTACAAATGTTCCTGACTTTACCGATGAAAAATACATAGGGATACTTCAGTTTATTGCAGATATGAAGGAATATGGTTTTCTTTCAATACTCTTATTTGTTCTTATAGGAACAGTATTTACTTTTGTAATACAATCTTCTTCAGCTATGATGGCAGTAACCTTGGTTATGTGTTCAAAAGGATTAATTCCATTTGAAATGGGGGCAGCATTAGTCTTGGGTGAAAATATAGGAACAACTATAACTGCTAATATAGCAGCGTCAGTTGCAAATAGAACAGCCAAACAAGCAGCAAGAGCTCATTTTATATTTAATATAATAGGGGTAATATGGATATTAATACTTTTCTTTCCTGTACTTAGACTTATAGATAATTTATCTGTACATCTTGGAGGAGGCTCACCATTTACTTCTAATGCTGCAATTCCTGTAGCTTTAACAGTTTTTCATAGTTTTTTCAATATAGCTAACTCCTTTTTATTAGTTTGGTTTGTACCTCAAATAATAAAGGTGGTTGAATGGATGGTGCCAATAAATAAAGATTCAGATGAGGAATTTCGTTTGAAATTTATTCCTTCTGGATATATGTCTGCTGGTGAATTAGCAATTGAATCTGCTAAAAAAGAAATTGAAACGTTTTCACAGCGAATATTGAAGATGTACGATATGATAAATACTCTTGCCAATACTAAAGACGATAAGAAGTTTGCTGAACTCGTAAGTAGAATATCCAAATATGAAGAAATAACAGATAGAATGGAGATAGAGATTGCAAACTATTTGACAGAGGTTGCGGTAAGTGATTTGAGCAGGACAGCATCTGTACAGATAAGTGCTATGTTAAGAGCAGTTGATAATCTTGAGAGTATAGGGGATAGCTGTAATCAGATAGCTATTACCTTAGATAATAGGAGAAAAATAGGCGTTGAATTGGACGCAACCCTTAATGCAAAATTAGATACAATGTATGAATATGTGAGAGAAGCTATAATTATAATGAATGATAATCTTCATTCTGACTATTCAGATGTTTCGGCAGCGAAAGCAACCGAGCAAGAAGAAAAAATAAATGAATACAGGAATAAATTAAGAAGCGAACATACAGAAGCCATTAAGAACAATGAATATACTTATCAAACAGGAATTTATTATAGTAGCCTTTATGCACAGTTTGAAAAGTTAGCAGACTTTGTAATTAATGTTTCACAATCAATAGAAAAATCAAACGAATAAAAAAATAAGAATATGAAATTTGACATTATTATATTAGGGTCAGGTCCTGGTGGATACGTTGCAGCTATCCGTGCCTCTCAATTGGGCTATAAAGTAGCCATTGTAGAAAAAGAAAACTTAGGAGGAATATGTTTGAACTGGGGATGTATTCCAACCAAAGCATTATTGAAATCAGCACAAGTATATAATTACCTTAAACATACTTCTGATTATGGAATAGACTTAGAAGGTGAAGCAAAAGCAAATATGGATTCCATAGTTAATCGTAGTAGAGGAGTAGCAGAGAATATGAGTAAGGGAGTTCAATACTTGATGAAGAAAAATAACATACAAGTAATTGAAGGAAGAGGAAAGCTATTAGTAGATAAAAAGGTAGAGGTTGAAAACAATGGAGAGAAAGCTATATATGAAGCAGACCATATTGTTTTGGCAACAGGTGCTCGTTCAAGAATTTTACCAAATCTTTTGCAAGACGGAAAGAAGATTATAGGATATAGAGAAGCAATGACACTAAGAGAACAACCTCAAACAATGCTTGTTGTTGGTTCTGGTGCAATAGGAAGTGAGTTTGCTTATTTCTATCAAAGTATTGGAACACAAGTAACCTTAGTAGAGTTTATGCCAACCATAGTTCCAAATGAAGATGCCGAAGTTGCTTCAACCCTTCAAAGAAGCTTTAAGAAAATGGGTATGAAAGTTTACACTTCTACATCTGTTGAAAGTGTTGATACAACTGGCGACAAATGTAAGGTTACTCTTAAAGGTAAAAAGGGAGAAGAAGTTTTGGAAGTAGATATTGTTCTTTCAGCTGTTGGAGTACAAACAAATATTGAAAATATTGGATTGGAAGAAGTGGGTGTTAAGGTTAATGGAACAAAAATAGAGGTTGATGAATACTACAAGACAAATGTAAAAGGCATATATGCCATAGGAGATATTGTTCACGGACCGGCATTAGCTCACGTTTCATCAAAAGAAGCTTTAATCTGTATTGATGCAATTCACGGACTAAATCCAAAACCTTTGAGTTATGATAATATCCCTGGTTGTACTTACACCTATCCAGAGATAGCATCAGTTGGACTCTCAGAAGCAAAAGCCAAGGACTTAGGCAAAGAATTAAAGGTAGGTAAGTTTATGTATATGGCTTCAGGTAAAGCTTCTGCAAGTGGAAATAGAGATGGTTTTGTAAAAGTAGTTATTGATGCTAACACCGATGAGTTGCTTGGTTGCCACATGGTAGGGGATAACGTTACGGAAATGATTGCAGAAGTTGTTTTGGCAAGAGAAAACAAAATAAAAGCTCATCAAATAGTAGATGCTATACATCCTCATCCAACAATGTCGGAAGCTGTTATGGAAGCAATAGAAGCAGCTTACGGTAACGCTATTCACGGATAAGATATGAAAATAATAACTACATCCATACCCGACCTTTTGATTGTAGAGCCTAATGTCTTCAAAGACCAAAGAGGCTATTTCTTTGAGTCCTACAATCAGGAAAGATATTTCCAAAACAATATGAATATGCTCTTTGTTCAGGATAATGAATCAAAGTCTATGAAAAACGTACTTAGGGGGCTTCACTTCCAAAAACCTCCTTTTGCACAAGGGAAATTGGTTAGGGTAGTTCAAGGAAAGGTTTTGGATGTTGCGGTAGATATAAGAAAAGGTTCTCCAACCTATGGAAAATATCAAGCAGTGGAGTTAGACGCTGAATCCAAAAGGATGTTCTATATTCCAGAAGGATTTGCTCATGGTTTCCTAACTTTGGAAGACGATACTATATTCTCTTATAAATGCACAAACTACTACAATAAAGAATCAGAAGGCTCAATACTTTGGTCTGACGAAACAATAGGAGTAAACTGGAAAATAGATAATCCAATACTATCGGAAAAAGATAAGATAGCTCCAATGTTTAAGGATTTTATTTCGCCATTTAACTATAATGGCTAAAGAAAAAAATCCTCTTGAAGTCCTGAAAAAATACTGGGGATACGATAGCTTTAAGTACAATCAAGAAGCTGTTATATCCTCAGTCTTGTCTAATAAGGACACCCTTTCCCTTATGCCAACAGGAGCAGGCAAGTCATTATGCTATCAAATACCTGCCCTTTGCCAAAGCGGAGTAACAATAGTAGTTTCTCCACTTGTAGCACTCATGGTTGACCAGGAAAAGTCTTTAAGAGAAAAGGGGATAAGTGCAAGAATAATTTACTCTGGGCTAAGCAATCAAAACATAGAGTTAGCCCTAAACAATGCTCTTTATGGAAGAGTAAAGATACTATATATATCCCCTGAAAGAATATCTTCAAGGCTATTTATATCCTATTTTGAGCAAATGAAGGTTAATCTTATTGCCGTTGATGAAGCACATTGCATTTCTAAATGGGGATATGATTTTAGACCAGCCTTTCTTAATATCGCCACGCTACGAAAATATCACCCCAACACCCCCATTTTAGCACTAACAGCAACAGCCACAAAACAAGTTATAGAAGATATACAAGAAAAACTTGAATTTAGGGAAAAGAATGTTCTTTCAACAGACTTTCAAAGACATAATCTAAACTATATGGTCTTTGAAGAAAACGATAAGATAACGAGGATAAAATCAATAGTAGAAACCATAGGAGGGGCAGGGCTTATTTACGTTCGCTCACGGAAAAAAACCACAGAACTATCCCAAACCCTTCAAAAAATAGGGCTTAAAGCAGAAGCTTACCATGCAGGACTAACAACCCCCATAAGAAACTATCGTCAAGAAAAATGGATAGAAGGCAAAGCAGATATAATGGTCGCTACAACAGCTTTTGGAATGGGAATAAATAAGCAGGATGTTAGATATGTTATTCATTACGACTTGCCCGAAAGCATAGAAGCCTATGTGCAGGAAGTGGGTAGGGCAGGAAGAGACGGGAAAAAATCTTATGGAATATTGCTGTACACAGAAAAAGACATTGAAAAGCTGCAAAAAACGATAGAAAGTTATTTTCCGGAAAAGAAATACATACAAAACATCTATAACGCCCTTTGCAATTACTACAAGATAGCAACATCAACAGGACAGGACAGAAGATTTGACTTTGATATAGTATCCTTTTCCAATACTTACAACTTTGACATATATTTAGCGTTTAGTTCAATAAGAATACTTCAAAACTCAAGCTTGATAGAAGTTCTGGAAAACGGTCATCTGTTTTCCAAAGTGATGATAATAGTAGAAAGAGATGCCTTGTTTGAGTTTATGAACACCTATCCTCAATACTTCCCATTGCTTGAAGCCTTAAGAAGAACCTATTCGGGACTGATGACAGAATTTACTGTGATAGATGAAAAGAAACTCTCGGCACTTTGTTACGACACAGAGGAGAATATAATAAAGTCCCTAAAAAAATTAGAAGAGTATAATATACTCTACTACGAAACAAAATCCACACAGCCCCAGCTAATCTTTACCCACAACCGCCTGACAAACGATAACTTTGAACTCTCGCAAGAGTCATACTACCAAATAAAAGAAACCAGCAAACAAAAAGCCCAAGAACTAATAACCTACATCAAAACCAATAAGTGCAGAGAAAAACAAATCCTTGAATATTTTGATTTTGAGGCTGATGACTGCGGAAGGTGCGATGTTTGTATTTCACAAGACCACCTTGGCAGCAAAGACAAAACCATAGAAAAAATATATTCCCTCCTTCAACAGGGAGCCAAGCCTCTTGACTACTTTGCCAACAATATAAATTTTGGCTCAAAAGAAGAGATACTACCTCTAATACGCAAGATGATGGACGACGAAATAATAGTCCTAAAAAATGGCCTGTTGATGATAAAAGAGTGAGTCGGTAGCTCAACCTAATCTGGATAATCGGACATTCTGTAATTTGCTAATTCACTAACTTGGAAAAAGTGGTGGAGTAAAACAAAGCAAGAAAAAACACTATAAAAAACTAATACACACTATATTATAGCTATTTGTGGTGGACTAGGTGGAGTAAAAATGTAATTTTGGAAAGTCATATAGACAATGTATAAAAAATATTTTAATGCATCAATAGTACAAAAGTTTCTAAAAATCACTTTTTGCCCCACCACTCCACCACTTTTTAATACAACTATCTACATACCACAATATTACAACAATTAAAGTAGTCCACCATATCCCCACCCTTTTCCCTTATATTTCCTCAAAAGCTCAATTTTGTTAACAACACACCCAAAACTTATCAACAATGCATCTAAAAGTTATTAACAAAACCCTCCAAAATTAGAATTTGATTCTACGTTTCTATCTCTTGATTCTATTTTCCTAGAATTTGATTCTAATTTTCTATCTTTTGATTCTATGGAAATGAAATTTGATTCTGTAAATATGATATTAAAATCGAAAAACAAACTAAGTCATTTCTCCCGTTTATAAACGAAAAAATCATCTTATCTTGCAAAATATTCGTTTATAAACGAAAAATTTGTATTTTTGCACAAAATATTCATCTATGAACGAAAAAATTACATTGCTTGAAAAGTATAATTTTTGGGGCTCTAAGAGTTTTGACTTAGGGTTTAAGAGGGTTATGTATACCGATAAGATTATTGATTATACTGGTAATCGCCTTGTTAAAGTTCTTGTAGGGCAGAGAAGGACAGGTAAGAGTTATGTTTTGAGGCAGATTGCAAAGGAATTGATTGATAGGGGTATTAAGCCAGAAAATACTTTAATGATAAATAGGGAATTTTCGGATTTTGATTTTATTAGGTCTTATAAAGATTTGAATGAGTTGGTAAAGCTTTATAGAAAAGAATTAAAGGTTGAAGGTAAGGTCTATTTGTTTATTGATGAAGTTCAGATTATTGAAGAATGGGAAAAGGCTGTTAATTCATTTTCGCAAGATTATGCTAACGATTATGAGGTGTTTGTTTCAGGTTCTAACTCCAATATGCTGTCCAGTGAATTGGCAACTTTGCTTTCTGGAAGGTATGTTAGTTTTGAGATTTTTCCGTTTAGTTATTATGAGTTTTTAGGTATAACCAATAAGAACAAATCAAGAGAGTCCTTTGTGGAATATTTGAATAGTGGTGGTTTGCCAGAGTTGTTTAGGTTAGAGAATGCAGAAATAAAAAGAAATTATGTTTCTGCTATAAAAGATACTGTTTTATTAAGAGATATTATTCAGCGTCATAATGTTCGTGAGCCAAAAATCCTTGAAGATGTTTTTGTTTTTCTGGTAAATAATGCTTCAAATCTAATATCAATATCTAATATTAATAAGTTTTTTAAATCACAAGGCAGGATAATTAGTTATGATGCTCTTTCTAATTACATTAGTTATATTGAGAGTACTTTTATGATTCATCGTTGTGAAAGGTATGATATTAAGGGAAAGGATATAATTTCTGGAAATGTGAAATATTATACTAATGATTTGGCTTATAAGAACTATCTTTATACTGGTTTTGGTTATGGTGTTGGGTATCTTGTTGAAAATTTAGTTTATTTGGAGTTAAGACGTCATGGTTATGATGTTTGGGTTGGTGTTTTGAGAAATAAAGAGGTTGATTTTGTAGCAAAAAAGAATGATAGGCTTATTTATGTTCAATCTGCTTATATGCTTTTTGATGATAAAACTATTCTTAGAGAGTATTCTGCTCTTGAAGCAATTGATGATAATTACGAAAAGATAGTTGTTTCGCTTGATGATGTGTCATTCCCTATTAAAAATGGAATAAAACATATTAAGGCCTGGGAATTGCCAAATATTCTCTAATTTTTCCTCTTTTCCCATTCTTTTTTTATCATTAATGTAATCTTTTTCAAATCTTGGTGTCTAAGATAGCAAGTAGAATGAAAAATTATATATGATGAAAAGATTTTCTTTACTCTTAATTGCTTTGGTTTTTGGGTCTTCTTTATTTGCTCAAAAAAAGATAGAAGGTGCTGTGTATGACTCCAAAACTAATGAGAAACTGCCTTATGTAAATCTTATTTGGTTAAATACTAAAAAGGGAACAAGTACGGATAGTCTTGGTAACTTCTCTTTAAATCTTGACCCTAAGATAAAGAAATTGGTGGTTAGTTATATTGGTTATTATAATGATACTCTTTTGGTGGATAAGCCTATGAGTGATGTTAAGATATTCCTGAAAGAGAACTCCACTATGCTTAATACAATTTCTATTAATGAAAGGAAACAAAGTTCTTTCTTCTCTAAGATAAGTGTTGAACAAAAAGAGGTTATTTCAAGTGAGGGTTTGAAGCATTTGGCTTGTTGTAATTTGGGTGAGAGTTTTGAAAGTACTGCCAGTGTGGATGTGGGTTATTCGGATGCTGTTTCGGGTTCTAAACAAATTCAGCTCTTGGGCTTAACTGGTGTTTATTCTCAGATATTATTGGAGAATATGCCTTTCCTTAGGGGGCTTTCTGCTCCTTTTGGCTTGGGTTATGTGCCTGGGACTTGGATGGAGAGCATATCTATTTCAAAAGGTGTTGCTAATGTTTTGCATGGTTATGAAACGGTTACTGGTCAGATTAACTTGGAATATGATAAGCCTATGAATTCCGACCCTTTGTTTTTAAATCTTTATCTTAATTCGGAGTTGAAAGGGGAGTTAAATCTTAAATCTAATATTAAACTTAATGACAGGTTATATACTGGTTTGTTCTTACATTCTTCTCTAAACTGGCAAGAGATTGATAAATTGGGTAAGGATGGTTTTATGGATTATCCTCGTCAGTCGCAGTTTAATATTGCTAATCGTTGGCAGTATGAGGGTAAGAAATTCCATTCCCACTCCTTGGTTAACTATCTTCATGAGAGAAGAACTGGGGGGCAGCTGGGATTTAAGCACGATATGAGAGGGGATACTTCTTTGTATGGTCTGGGTGGTGATGTTGATAGACTGCATTTCTTTACTAAGAATGGTTGGGTTGTGGGGCATTCAGGTTCTATTGGTACTCAACTGACAGGAACATATTTTAAGAATAATCAGTTCTTCGGTCTTAATAATTATATGGGAGAGCAAGGGGACATATATGGTAATTTTATTTTTGCTAACGAAACTCCTCATGCTCATCAGTATTCTATTGGTGCTTCAATGCGTTATACTAATTTGAAAGAGGATTATTTGGCTAATGGTAATGGAACTTTATTTAATTCTTCTTTATATGGAGATGCTTTCAATAAGGAAGAGATTGTCCCTGGTGTTTTTGGTCAGTTTTCTTTTATTTATGGTACTAAGTTTACTGCTACTGCTGGCTTGCGTTATGATTATAATTCGCATTATGAAAAGAGTCTTATTACTCCACGACTTCATTTCCGTTGGAAGATTATGGAGGATTTAATTCTTAGAGGTGCTGCTGGTAAGGGATATAGGAGTGCTAACTTGATTGCTGATAATTTTGGCATCTTGGCTTCTTCCCGTCAGATTATTATTAATGAAGATTTGAAAATGGAAGATGCTTTTAATGGGGGATTGAATATCCATAAGTCTTTTAAGACTAAGGACGACAGGGAGTTCTCAATAACTATGGATTACTATTATACTAATTTCTTTAATCAAGTTGTTATGGACCTAGACCAGGACCCTCATAAGGCTATTTTCTATAATCTTGATGGTAAGTCTTATTCTAATAGTTTCCAAATGGATGTTTTGCTTGAACCTGTTAAGAGTTTCACCATTACTTTGGCAGGAAGATATAATGATGTTAAAACAACCTATAATGGTGTATTGACAGAAAAGCCTTATGTCAGTAAGTTAAAGGGTTTGGTTGTTCTTTCCTATAAGACAAAATATGATAAATGGATGTTTGACCTTACCACTCAGTTTAATGGAAAGCAAAGAATACCTAATAATATTGGAGATAAACAAGGTTATTCTGCCCCTTATATCTTTATGTTAGGACAGATAACACGTAAGTTTAAACATTTTGATATTTATGCTGGATGTGAAAATATAACCAACTACACACAGGAAACTCCTGTGATTGGTGCCGATAGACCATTTAGTAATATGTTTGATGCTTCTGTGGTTTATGCTCCTATTATGGGAAGAATGTTTTATGCAGGATTTAGATTAACGATTAAGTAAAAAGTATTAGATATCAGTCCACAGATTAACACAAAATAAAGAAAGGAAATAGTAAAATCTGTGGGCAAAAATAAAAATAATCGGTAAATAAAAATAAAAACTTAGGGAATAAATTCAATAAATTACTAAATAAAAAAATAAAACAAATGAAAAAAAGAATTTTTATTACAGCACTTATGCTTATGGTGGTTTCTTTTGGGTTTGCTCAAAAAGAAAACAAGGTTGCTAACGAAGAAACAGCAGTTATCAGTTTAGATAAATTTTGTTGTGATAGTTCAATACCAATTATTGAAAGAACTTTGGCTTATGAAAGAGGTGTTAAAAGTTTTGAGGTATCGGCAGAGAATAAGAGTGTTAAGGTAGTTTATAAACCTAAAAGAACTTCTGTTGAAAAGATAGCAAAAGCATTGGCTAAGTCAGGAATTGAGGCAAATGGTATTGAGGCAGATAAAAGAGCTGTTGAGAAACTGCCTACTTGTTGTAAAAACACAGCTAAGGGGTTATCTTCTGGCTGTCATGGTCATCATTAATACTCTTCCATAAACTCTTCTTCGCTTTCCTCTTCTTCTATTTTTTGACATGTCTCATTAAACAGTTCAGTTGCCTTGGAGTGATTCATCTCTGAGGCAATTTTTAATTCCTCACATATCATATCATCTAATCTTAGGCGAGGACGTTTTTTCTTTTCATTTTTCTTTTCCTGAATATAGATTAGAGCTAAGAGAAAATGAGCATCAGGGTTATGGTGGTTGAGTTCCAAAGTTTTAATGATATCTGGTTTAGCTTTCTTGTAATCATTTCTTTCCAAAATAAGTTTTCCTCTATTATAATAAGGGTCAGCATGCTTTGAGTCCAAAGAGATGGCTTTTGTGAAAAATTCTATTGCTTTATTGAATTGTCCTGTTTTGTAAAGAGCCAAACCAATATTATTGTGAGTAAAAGGATGATTGGGGTTAAGAATAAGTGTTTGGTTAAAATCAAAAAGGGCAGAAGTATAATCACCAAGATTAATATAAACAATACCCCTGTAATTATATGCCGAAGCAAAGGTGTCGTTTAAGCCTATGGCTTTGTTTAAATCGTTTATAGCTCCATTATAATTCGATAAGTAGTTTTTGGCAATAGCTCTTAGGTAATATATTTCATGGTTATTGGGTTCTAATTCCAATATATAATTATAGTCATTAATAGCACCATTAAAATCATTCATAAAACCCTTTGCTATGGCTCTTTTCTTAAAGGTTTGTGTTGATGCTTCTTTATAAAAAATAGCTGAATTGTAGTATGAAAGAGCAGATATATATTCTTTTCTTTCAAGTTTAATCTCACCTAAAAGAAAATGCAGTAACCCATTTTCGCTATCCAATTCCAAAGCAGTTACAAGGTCAGTGTAAGCATCATTATAGTTCTTAAAGGTGTAATTAATCATTGCTTTGATAGGGTAAAGATGTTTTTCAAACTCCTCATTGGAAAACCCGTTATCAATATTTTGAATAATGATGTTTAAATCCCTTTGGTTGATTAGGGGAAGGGAGTTAAAAAAGGCGTATTTGTCTAAGTTGTACGAATTGATAAGGGTTGTATTGGCTTTATTGGGGAGTTCTTGATTTATGTAATAAAGGGCAACCAGAGGAGAAATATCCTTAAAAACATCTTCAATCAAAATTAATTGCTCAATATCCAAAAACGCTTTCTTTGTTTGATATAGCTTATAGTAGGCTATGGCTCTTGGCTCTAAAAGCTTATAAGACCTAAAACCTTCCTTTCTTGCTTTGTTAATAAGAAAAACAACTTTCCTGTAATTTGCAGAGTCTAATTCTTTTTTGGCAATATATTGATAGTAGGCTGTGGAATCACCATATTGAATGGTCTGAGAAAATAGATTAAATGAAAAAAGGATTAGAAATATTCCTGAAATTAAACTCTTACTACCTTTCATTTTCTCTTAGTTTTGGCAGTAAATAAGTTAATATTTCAATTCTCCTAATCCCTGCCTTATGATTTCAATCTCTTCTCCAACTAAGTTCACAACTGTTGACTGCTGTTTTAAGCACATACCATTATCAATAATCATATCTACCTTATCTTCAAATAAGTCAACAAAATAATCAGGGTTAGTGAAACATTCATCTTCAACACTAATATTAGGGAGAGATGTTGTTATCAGGGGATAACCCAACCCCTCTACAATTTTAAGAGTTATTTCTGAGTCAGGAATCCTGATACCAATTGTTTTCTTTTTTGTTTGAAGTATTTTAGGAATCTTTGTTGAGGCTTGAAAAACAAAAGTAAAAGGACCAGGAGTGTTGTTTTTAAGTAGCTTGAAAAGGTTGTTGGAAATAGGTTTAATAAACTCGGAAGCTTGTGAAATGGAGTTGCAAACTATTGAGAAATTACTTTTTTCAAATTTTTTTCCTTTCAAATTAGCCAAACGTTCCGAAGGTTTCATTAGTCCTAACTTACAGGCAAAGGCATAAAGGGTATCGGTGGGATATATAATTATCCCTCCCTGCTCCAAACAATCGCAAATCTCTTCAATTTGATTGTGTTCAATACCTTGTGAGTGAATTTTTAAGATCATAGTGCGTCAGACAAGACTTGAACTTGCACGTCGTAACCGACACCACCCCCTCAAAGTGGCGTGTCTACCAATTCCACCACTGACGCAAAAGAAGTGCAAAGATACAAATAAATTTTGTAATTTTGCTCAAAATTTATTTATGCAACCATTAATATTACTTTTAGAAACTTCCACAGAAATATGTTCTGTTGCTTTAAGCAAGGGCAACAGTGTTATTGCTCAAAGAGTTATTTCTCAACCCAACTCTCATTCTCAAAAGCTTTCTTTATTAATACAGGAGGTTATTGAAGAGGCAGGAGTTTCTTGCTCTGAACTTTCGGCTATTGCCGTCAGTAAGGGACCAGGCTCCTACACAGGACTTAGGATAGGGGTGTCTTCTGCCAAAGGTTTTGCTTATGGTTTGGATATTCCTCTAATAAGTATAGAAACTCTCAGAATTTTGGAAAAGGGAGTAAAGAGAAAATTTCCTGACAGTGGAGTTGTGGCAATGATTGACGCAAGAAGAATGGAGGTATATTCTGAGATTTATGATTCTAATGGAGAAGTGATAAAGCCTTTAAGTGCAGATATAATTGAAAAAGGAATTTATGATGAATATCTAAATAGTGGTACGGAATTTGTTTTTGTTGGAAATGGAGCTAAGAAGTCAATGCCTTTTTTTGAAGAAAAAGATAATTGCAGATATGAAGAAGATGTTTTTCTTTCAGCGGAGCTAATGAGTGAAATGGCATTGGAAAAGTTTATTAACAGGGATTTTGAAAATATTGCTTATTTTGAACCTTATTATTTAAAGGACTTTGTAGCAGTAGAATCAAAAGTTAAAGGATTAAGATAAATAATGGGAAAGGATAAGTTAAGAAGATTTGCTGAGAATGAAACATTTTCTAATATGTTTCAAGTGAGCTATAAAGAAGCAAAAAAAGGTTTTTATCTTAAAGGTAAATGGTGTAAGGAGTTTTTTGGCAACGATAATCCTTTGGTTTTGGAGCTGGGTTGTGGAAAGGGAGAATATACAGTAGGTCTGGCTAAGAAATATCCTGAAAAGAACTTTATAGGAATAGATATAAAGGGTGCAAGAATGTGGAGAGGATGTAAAACTACTAATGAGGAGAATATTAAAAATGCAGCTTTCCTTAGAACACATATCCAGCAATTAGAGTTTTATTTTGATAAGGAAGAAGTGTCGGAGATATGGATAACATTTCCTGACCCTCAATTAAAGAAACCTGGCAAAAGACTTACACACACACGCTTTTTAGACATCTACTCCAAGATACTGAAAGATAATTCTATAATTCATCTAAAAACAGACTCCCAAGAGCTTTACGACTACACCCTTAATGAGGTTTTGATTCCTCAAAATAGAAAAGTTTTGATTTCAACCAATAATCTCTATGAGTCAAATATTAATGAAGATGTGATTTCAATAAGAACGTTTTATGAAAATATTTATTTAAATGAAGGTAAACCAATAACTTATTTAAAATTTCAACTATAAAATACAATGAAAGGCAACAAAATTAATCTTAATGCGTTATAAAAAAATAAGAGTTTTAATGATTTGTTAGAAAATATAAATAATAAAATAATGTAAGTATATGAAAAGATTTATTTTAGCTATTACGCTATCAATTATTTGCTTAGGAGCAAATGCACAAACGCCAGAGGAGGCAGAAAAGATTAACAAATGGATTGACACCTACCAACAGCTCAATGGAGCTAAGGACTGGCAAGGTATGATAAAAAATGCAGGACTATGTAAGCAGGAAGCCCCTGCATGGGATTATGTGTATTACTATGAAGGTATTGCAAACTACAACCTTAAAGATTATGATAAGGCTTTGATGAACCTTTCAATCTTTATTGATAAAAATCAAACAGAAGCTGGTGCTTACCTGCTTAGAGGACATTCCTACTCTGAAAAGAAAGATGTTGCTAATGCGATAAAGGACTACGATAAGTATTTGGAAACAAATCCAAAAGATATTCCAACAATGTTAGCTAAGGCTAATGCTTATTTGAATGTTAATGACTTAAATGGTTATGCTAATGAGCTTGGAAACGTGTTGAAAGAAGACCCTAATAATAAAAAACTATTGGAAAACAGAGCAAGTGCTTACGCTAACCTTAACAACTGGCAAGGAGCAATTGAAGACTATACTAAATTAATATCCTTAGATGCAAATAATGCAGACTACTACAACAATCGTGCTTATGCTAACTACGTTATAAAAACCCCTGAAAGCTACAAATTAGCTATTGAGGACTACAATAAAGTTGTTTCAATGAATAAGGCAGACGAAAAGGTTTTTACAGCTCTAACGGCTCTAAATAGTGCATTAAAGGACTATAAGGCAGAAATAAAAGCTTGGGATAAGTTAGTTGAGTTACAGCCTGCAAATATGGATAATGTTTACCGTAGAGGAGCAGCAAAATACAATGCAGCAGATTATAAGGGAGCAATAGCCGATTTTGATATTGTCTTAAAAGATAATCCAAAACACATAAACGCTCTAAAACGCCGTGCAACCTCCAAAACAAAAGCAGGAGACAAGGTAGGAGCACAAGCTGATGCAAAACTAATTAGAGAATTGGAAGGAAAACCAGCACCAGTTAAGAAGTAATTATTTAATAATTATACATAAAGGAAAGTGTAATAGACCAAAGGGTTTGTTACACTTTTTTTTATTCATTTGAATTTTATTTTCCGTGAGAAAGGAGTTCTTTGTTTTTTGAGAGTAGAATGCTAAGCAAAATTAGAACTGCTCCTGTACCCAAAAGAATAATTTCTATTGAAACAATATCGGCAAGTGGTCCAAAAACCAACATTCCCAATGGTACCATTGAGCTTGTAATCATTGTAAGTATTCCAAATACACGCCCCATATATTCTTGTTCCACTTTTTCCTGAATTAATACATTTGAATTGGTATGAAATAGTGGAACGGCAATTCCCATTGTGAAGATGATAAATAAATATATCCAAAAGATTATACTAAATCCCAAAGCAAAAGTTGTTATGGCTGTTAGAAAACAAGCAAAAGCCATAGTGTGGATTTTATTCTTAAAGACTTTAAAGTAACTGACAATAGCACCTCCCAACATCATCCCAACAGAAAACGCAACCTCAATGGCAGTCAGTCGCCAAACATCTCCTCCATAATTACGAGTAACCTGCAAAGGAGTTAAAAACGAAACAGGTGCAATTAGGAAGAAAAAGAATATACAGAATAGAAAGAAATGCTTAATATACTTATGTGCTTTAATGTATCTTAAACCTGCTTTCAAATCGGATAAATAGGTTGTGGCATTTCTGTCCAAAGCTTTTTTATGTGGAGGTATTTTTATGAAAACAAGTAAAGTGAAAACAGCAATAAGGGCAGTGAAAACATCAATAAAAAATATTGCTTCAATGCTTGCAACACTCAATAAAAAGGCACTAAACATTGGAGAAATAAGCATAACAACTGAATGAATTGTGCTATTTATACCATTTACCTTTATTAGCTTATTCTGAGGGACAAACTGTGGTAAAATGGCTCCAATGGCAGGAGTTTGCATTCCTGAACCCAATGAACGAATGGCTGATATAACAAACAATAGCCAGATAAACTTATAGCCTATTAGAAATAATATTGCTAATATAAGAGTGGCAAAAGCTATAAAAGAATCCGAAAGTGAAATAATTACCTTTCTGTTATATCTGTCAGCCACAACACCACTAAATGGAGAAAGGAAAAAGGTTGGCAAAAAACCACAAATTATGGATATAGTCATCATAACTCCCGATTTGGTTTCTAAGGTTATATACCACATAATGGCAAACTGTACCAAAGTAGAACCAAACTGCGATATTGTTTGACTGGCAAGGAAAAGGGTAGTTTTCTTTACCCAAGAATTATTATCCATAGTAAGTTTTGTGAATTAGAAACGCAAAATTAAGACAATAATTTGAAATCATAGTTTTTTCTTACTAAAAAGACTTATTTTTAAAAATAACTCCTTTAAAAATTTACTAACACCCTATTTTAATTTACTAACTCCTTATTCTAATTTGCTAACTCCTTATTTTAATTTACTAACTCCTTATTCTAATTTGCTAACTCCTTATTCTAATTTTTTAACTCCTTATTCTAATTTGCTAACTCTTCGTTTTAATTTACAGCAAACAAGATTTTAATTTTTGCAAAGGTTTTTTATGGTCTTTAATGTCCTTAAACTCCATAATATAAGCAAATGATAAGATTACCCCAAAGGGGAGAAATAACAATAAAAAAGAATATTTTTTTTAATTTTTTTGTAAATTTATTTTTTTATTCCATTTATTATTGTAAGTTTGCAGTATTCAAAATAATCAATTTAATTCCAATGAATTTAACCCACAATTAACAATTAAACCAGCAATATCATGAAAAAATCATTATTAATTTTATTCGCAATAATATTTGCAATAAACCTAAACACCCAAGCCGAAGACTTTTCGGCAGTTTATAATGGAAAAACAATTTATTATAATATTACATCAACAACATCCCCTCGAACAGTTGCAGTAACATTTAGAGGAAGTTATACTGACTCTTACCTATATGAATATTCAGGAGTGGTTTCAATTCCAGATTCAGTGCTTTATAGTGGGAATTATTATAAAGTTACTTCAATTGGTAGTAGTGCTTTTTCTACTTGTTATGGATTAACCTCAATTACAATTGGAAATTCTGTTACTTCAATTGGATTTATGGCTTTTAAAGAAAGTGGATTAACGTCTGTAGTTATTCCAAATTCTGTTATT
>CAYFWD010000004.1:0-49489 GCA_964346795.1 uncultured Bacteroidaceae bacterium | reverse complement strand
TAGTTATGTGAATTTTTTTTGATAGTTATCAGAAAAAATTTACATAGTTATCAGAATTTTTACAACCAAAAACTAATTTTTATGCATTAACTATTAATTTTTTTACGTTGAATTATTAATTTTTTTTAACTCTATCTATCAAAAAAATTTGATAATTTTAAGTATTTTTCTTGTGTTTTTGGAAATTAATCTATCTTTACAAACGCCTTTTGTTTTGGGTCGTAATTATAGACATTTCCCTCCTCTATAACATAATACCAGCCCAATATATTCAGCTCGCCTTTTTTTACCCTTGAACGAATGTAGGGGTATCGCATAAGGTGGTTTATCTGCTCCAAAACATTCATTTGCTCTGTAAACAAACCCCTTTGCTCCATGCTTATCTCCTTGGTGTCTATCTTGTTCTGAATAACATTTTTTATTGGCTCCATAAGTTCCAACCACTTCTTGGTGTGTGGCATTTTATTTAATTCCTTTTCCTCATAATAAATAGCCTCACAACCACCACAATTGGAGTGTCCACATACAACAATATTATTTACATTCAAGTGCTTTACTGCATATTCTATAACTGCTGATGTTGCAACAAAATTCTTGTCTTTTATATCGTAGTTCGGAACAAGATTGGCAATATTGCGGACAACAAAGAGTTCACCGGGAATGGTCTTGGTTATGAAATTGGGTATTACCCTTGAGTCAGAACAGCCTATAAATAAGGTATGAGGGTTCTGCGAGTTTGCTAACTCTTCAAAGAAGATTTGATTGGGGACAAAGTCCTTAGACTAAAAATTCCTAATACCATCAAATAGTTTATTATAGTCTATTGATGTTTCATTATTATCTTTCATATATGTTTTATATCAAAAACACAAGTGGCTCAATGGAGAGTTTTTATTTTTTCTTGCCTTGGTTGGCTACTGCTTCCATTAGTTTTTTTATGATTTCAGGGTCGCCTATAAATTCGTCTTTGACTAATTCCAACTTTTCATTTAATGAAAATACGTAAGGCACGCCTGTTGGGATATTGAATGATATGATTTGGTCGTCTGTCATATTCTTAAGGGTTTTTACTATACCTCTTAATGAGTTGCCGTGTGCTACTACCAATACCTCATCATATTTTTCAAAGGCTTTAAGTATGTTGTTTTGATAGAATGGCATTAGTCTCTCTATGCAGTCTTTAAGTGATTCGGTTAGTGGCAAGTTTTTTGGATCTATGCCTTTATATCTCTTATCCATAATTGGAGAACGCTCGTCGTTTGCTTCCATTTTTGGAGGTTGTACTGCGAAACCTCTTCTCCACAACAATACTTGCTCTTCTCCGTATTTTTCTGCCATTTGTGCTTTGTCTAAGCCTTGAAGTACCCCATAGTGCTTTTCGTTCAAACGCCATGACTTCTCAACAGGGAGATAGTCCATATCCATTTCGTCTAATATGTTGTTGAGGGTTTTTATGGCTCTTTTCAAATAGGAGGTAAAGCAAATTTGAGGCTCATATCCGTTTTCTTTAAGGGCTTTGCCTGCCTCAAAAGATTCTTTTATTCCTTTTTCTGATAAATCAACATCTGTCCAACCTGTAAACAGGTTTAATTTATTCCATTGGCTTTCTCCATGGCGTACTAAAATAAGTTTTTTCATTTCTTCTTTTCTTTTTGTATTAGTTTTGTGGTATCTAATTTCTTACCTAATTGATATTTTATTGAAAGTATAAGGATAACTATTCCTGCTATTATGAAAGGAAGGCTTAGCCATTGACCCATATTGAGGGTCATTGTGTCTTCCCATGCTTCTTGGCTGTTTTTCAAAAACTCTATTAGAAAACGTGCTGTGAATAGCCCAATAAGGAATACTCCGAAAATAAAGCCTTGACGTGGTGGCGTTTTCTTTTTCATAAAATAGGTATGGAGGATTATTCCTAATATAATATAGGATAGGGCTTCATATATTTGGGTTGGGTGAGCTGGCAGGGTTTGTCCGTCTCTAACAAATATAAATCCCCAAGGTAGATTGGTTGGCACGCCGTATATTTCGGAGTTCATAAGGTTTCCTATTCTTACTGCTGCTCCTGCAAAGCATATAGCTATTACCAATCGGTCTATTACCCAAAGGTATGGTATCTTGGTCTGTCTCACATAAAAATATGTTGCTATAAGTATGCCTATTGCTCCTCCGTGTGAGGCTAATCCTTGGTAGCCAATAAACTTCCAGCCTTCTGCGGTTTGTTTGACTGGCAAAAACATCTCTACTGGATGGTTGATATAGTAGGAATACTCGTAGAATAAGCAGTGTCCAAGCCTTAGTCCTAAGAGCAATCCTACAAATATATATATTGTAAGTTTGTCCAAGAAGTAAACAGGTACATTTTCTTTTGCAAAAACTTTTTTGAGAAGTAAGTAGCTTATTATAAAAGCTGTTGCAAACAAAAGACCATACCAGCGTATGGAGATTGAGCCTATCTTAAATAGTTCGGGAGAAACGTCCCAAAGAATGTATAATAAATTCATATATTTAGATTTAGGGTGCAAAGATAGTAAAAATATGGTTGGTGCAAAATAATTTACTATGTTCTTGAAGTAAAAAAACATTTTTAGGGTTGATTATTTTGTGTAATTCATAATAGTTTAGTACTTTTGCAAATTCTTTTTTAGAAACATTAATTAGATTTTAGAATTATGATAAATATAACTTTACCCGATGGGTCAATCAAGCAATACGAAGGAGCTTTAACCTCTATGGATATTGCTAAAAGTATTAGTGAAGGGCTTGCAAGAAATGTTTTGTCTGCAACCGTTGATGGAGAAGTGTGGGACGCTAATAGAATTATTGAAAAGGATAGCAAGGTTAAGCTAAACACATGGAACGATATTGAAGGAAAGGAAACTTTTTGGCATAGCTCTGCTCACCTTTTGGCTTCTGCTATTTCAGAACTTTATCCTAATGCAAAGTTTGGGATTGGTCCTGCTATTGAGAATGGTTTTTACTATGATATAGATTTTGGCGATGTTCAGCTTTCTTCAGAAGATTTTGCAAAGATTGAACAAAAGATGCAGGATTTGGTTAAGGAAGGTATTGAAATCAAAAGACATAATATATCAAAGGCAGATGCTATTAAAATGTTTTCCGAAAAGGGTGAAAACTATAAAGTAGAGCTTATTGAGGAGTTGGAAGACGGCACCATTACTTTATATGAAAGTGGTAAGTTTACTGACCTTTGTCGTGGTCCTCACTTAGCGGATTTTTCTCAAATAAAGGCTGTTAAAATTCTTTCTTTGGCAGGTGCTTATTGGAGAGGAGACGAGAAGAGAAAACAGCTAACTCGTATTTATGGGATAACATTCCCTAAGAAAAAGGAGCTTGACGAGTATTTAAACTTATTGGAAGAGGCTAAGAAAAGAGACCACCGCAAATTGGGGAAAGAGCTTGAGCTTTTTATGTTTTCCGAAAAGGTTGGTCAAGGTTTGCCAATGTGGTTACCTAAGGGTGCTGCTCTTAGGGAAAGACTTGAAAACTTCTTAAAGAAAGTTCAAAAAGACTACGGATACCAACAAGTTATAACTCCTCATATTGGAGACGTGGGTTTGTATAAATGTTCTGGGCATTACCAAAAATATGGTCAGGATTCTTTCCGCTCCATAACTACTCCTAATGAAGGCGAAGAATATTTCTTAAAGCCTATGAATTGCCCTCATCACGTTGAAGTTTACAAGTTCAAGCCTCGTTCTTATAAGGATTTGCCTTATCGTTTGGCTGAGTTTGGAACTGTATATCGCTACGAACAAAGTGGAGAGTTGCACGGATTGACAAGGGTTCGTTCTTTCACTCAAGATGATGCACATATTTTCTGTACTCCAGAGCAGTTGAAAGATGAGTTTTGTAAGGTTATAGATATTGTATTGTATATTTTCAAGACTTTGAAGTTTGAAAACTTTACTGCCCAAATTTCTTTAAGAGACCCTAATAATAAGGAAAAATATATTGGCTCTGATGAGATTTGGGAAAAGGCAGAGAATGCAATTATTGAGGCTTCAAAAGAAAGAGGCTTGAATACTGTTACTGAAATTGGAGAGGCTGCTTTTTATGGTCCTAAGCTTGACTTTATGGTTAGAGATGCTATTGGTAGAAAATGGCAACTGGGAACTATTCAAGTGGATTATAACCTTCCAGAAAGATTTGAGTTGGAATATACAGGGTCAGACAATCAAAAGCATAGACCTATAATGATTCATAGAGCTCCTTTTGGTTCTATGGAACGTTTTGTGGCAGTTTTGATAGAGCATACCGGAGGAAAATTCCCTCTTTGGCTGACCCCAGAACAATTTATTATTTTACCAATTAGCGAAAAATTTGAGGCATATTCAAAAAAAGTATTATCTTTGCTGGCTCATTTTGACCTAAGAGGCTCCATTGACGACAGGAACGAAAAGACTGGAAAGAAGATTAGAGATGCTGAAATAGCAAAGATTCCATACATGTTGATTGTTGGAGAAAATGAAGAAAAAGAAGGAAAAGTTTCGGTAAGAAAACAAGGTGAAGGGGACTTAGGTGTGATGAAAATTGAAGATTTTGCCTCGTTAATTGACTTGGCTGTTAAAGAAGAATTAAAATAAAAAAAGAATAAATAAAATTATTGTAGAACTAAAATAGGAGGAATTAGTTATAGCAACAACCCCATTTAACAAAAAAGCACCATTTCAGAAGAAAGAAGAACAACATAAGATTAATGAAAACATTACTTCTCCCGTTGTTAGAGTAGTTGGTGAAAACGTTGAAAGTGGAATTTTCAACATAAAGGAAGCCTTAAAAATGGCAAAAAATCTGGAGATGGATTTGGTGGAAATATCCCCTAACGTCAATCCACCTGTTTGTAAGATAATGAACTATCAAAAGTTCCTTTACGAACAGAAGAAGAAGCAAAAGGAAATGAAGGCTAAAAATGCAAAAATTGTTGTTAAAGAAATTAGGTTGGGACCTCAAACTGATGACCACGACTTCAATTTTAAGCTAAAACATGCTATTCGCTTTTTGGAAGAAGGTAATAAGGTTAAGGTTGAAGTGTTTTTTAGAGGGAGAACAATTGTTTTTAAGGAACAAGGAGAGACTCAACTTCTAAAGTTTGCTGAAGCTCTTTTGGAATATGGGAAGCCTGAAATGCTACCAAAGCTTGAAGGCAAGAAAATGATGATGATTATTGCTCCAAAGAAATAGAAAGAAAAAAAACTACTTGTGAAAGTAGATAAAATAAATAAACAAATAAAACAATAAAAAAAGGACGTAAAATGCCAAAAATGAAAACTAAATCCAGTGCAAAGAAACGCTTTATGCTAACTGGAACAGGCAAAATTAAGAGAAAGCATGCGTACCATAGTCATATCTTAACAAAGAAAACGACTAAACAAAAAAGAAACTTAGCCTACACAAACACTGTTTCAAGAGCAGATGAGGATAACGTAAAAGAAATGCTTGTCAAATAATTATTGCAAATTAAATTAACGGAGTTATTAACCATTGTATTTAGCTTTTAAAGATTCTAATCGTAGTTGATAGAACGCTAATACGAAAAAAAATGAAAAATTTATGCCAAGATCAGTAAATGCGGTTGCATCAAAAGCCCGCAGAAAAAAAATCCTAAAACGTACAAAAGGTTTTTGGGGAAGAGGTAAGAACGTTTGGACTGTTGCAAAGAACAAATGGGAAAAAGGACAACAGTATGCTTACCGCGATAGAAAAAACAAGAAAAGAGAGTTCCGTGCATTATGGATTAACCGTATAAATGCCGCTTGTCGTCAGAACGAGGTTTCTTACTCAGTATTCATGGGACTACTTCACAAAAACAACATTCAACTTAATCGTAAAGTATTGGCTGATTTAGCAATGAATCATCCTGAAGCTTTTGCTGAAGTTGTAAAACAAGTGAAGAAATAATTAATTTAAGTTGTTAAACCATTAAAGTAAAAAGAAAAATGAGTAAGCCAGAATTAATGCAATATGTTGACAGCTTAGTTGAGGTAAAAGATTTCCCTAAGTTTAAAGCTGGAGACACCATTACGGTATCTTATAAAATTAGAGAAGGAAATAAGGAACGTATCCAACAATTTAGAGGAGACGTTATTCAATGTTCAGGAAGTGGTACAACAAAAACCTTTACAGTAAGAAAAATATCTGGAGGAGTAGGAATTGAAAGAATATTCCCTTTCTCATCTCCATTTATTGAAGAAATCACTGTAAATAAGAGAGGTGTTGTTCGTAGGGCAAGAATATTCTACCTAAGAGGACTAACTGGAAAGAAAGCAAGAATAAAAGAAAAGAGACATTAGAATTTCTTTTATATCATATTAAAGCGATAAGTCAGAAATGGTTTATCGCTTTTTTTATGCTCTCCCTCCTACTCTATTTCAACTAAATTCAGCAAAAGTTTTCCTTTTTTGCTAATAAAATCGTATTTTTGCAGAGATATTTAATTTGCATATAAATATGTTTTGAGTTTTTAAGTTCAAAACAAAATAAAGTTCATTATGATAATAACATTAATTATTCTTGCTCTGAGTATTGTATTCTTTATCTCTGGAAAAATACGCTCAGACGTCGTTGCATTATGTGCCTTACTTTCCCTAATGATATTTGGAATACTTACTCCAAGTGAAGCATTAAGCGGTTTTTCCAATAATGTAGTAATAATGATGATAGGGCTTTTCGTGGTAGGAGGAGGAATATTTCAGACAGGATTGGCAAAGTCTATTAGCGACAGGATAATAAAACTTGCTGGTGATAGTCAAAGCAAACTTTTTATCCTTATAATGTTATTAACATCTTCCATTGGAGCCTTCGTTAGCAATACAGGAACTGTTGCACTGCTTATGCCTATAGTTATAAGTGTTGCAATTGGAGCAAAGGCAAGCCCAAGTCGTTTTTTGATGCCACTAGCTTTTGCAAGTAGCTTAGGAGGTATGATGACTCTTATCGGAACGCCTCCCAACCTTGTTATAAGCAACACCTTAAAAGATGCAGGCTATGGAGAATTGTCGTTTTTCTCATTCTTTCCTGTCGGTATAATATGCGTTGTGGTAGGAATGCTCGTCTTATATCCTCTAAGTAAGATTTTCCTTACCAAAAACAATATGTATGATACCAATGAAGGTAGCACCAAATCCTTAGGAGATTTAGCACAGGAATATCAACTCTATCAAAAACTCTATAAAGTAAGGGTTAGAAAAAACTCTCCATTAAGTTCTGCAAGCCTATCTGACTTAAATATTCCTCAAAACTATAATGTTGAAATATTAGAAATTCGTCGTTTGGGCAATGGTAAATCCCCTTTCAAAAAAGCTTCTACGCAAACCTTCGTTCAAGCAACAACCATAATAGAAGAAGATGATATTTTATATCTTAAAGGAGATATGAAAGACGTTGTAAACTTTGCCAAGAAAAACAACTTAGAACTCATACATACCGACCGTTCCGAGAGTGCAGGTCATAATTCTGAAGATATAAGCTTTGAGTCAATAGGGATAACAGAACTCGTCTTGATGTCAAGTTCCAAGTTAGTAAATAAAAAGGTTAAAGAATCAGGGTTTAGAGAAAAATACAACGTTAATATACTTGGTATCCAAAGAAGCGACAAGTATATTCTTCAAAACCTCAAGGAAGAGAGAATGCACTCTGGAGACGTTTTGTTGGTACAGGGACAATGGAAAGATATTGCTCTTTTGAATGATGAACAATCCGACTGGTTAGTACTTGGAAAGACAATAGAAGAAGGCAAAAAAATCAAACTTAACTACAAAGCACCTGTTGCAGGAATAATAATGGTACTTATGGTATTGGCAATGGTATTTAATGTTCTTCCTTCGGTTACAGCAGTTATGATAGCAGCCGTACTGATGGTGCTCTTTGGTTGTTTTACTAACGTTGAAGCAGCATATAAAACAATAAACTGGGAAAGCATAGTCTTGATTGCAGCTATGCTACCTATGTCCATAGCCATAGAAAAAACAGGAGGTGCTCAAGCCTTTTCTGATTTAATTGTAAACCTTGCCGGTAGCTCTGGTCCTTACGTTGTGTTAGCGGCAATTTATTTTGCGACCTCACTCCTAACAATGTTTATAAGCAATACAGCAACGTCTGTTCTTTTTGCACCTATAGCCCTGCAAATTGCTACTTCAATTGGAGTTAATCCAACGCCTATGCTTTTTGCTGTTGCAGTTTCTGCAAGTATGTGCTTTGCAAGTCCATTCTCTACTCCACCAAATGCTTTGGTTATGTCTACAGGACGTTATACCTTTATGGATTACGTTAAGGTAGGCTTGCCTTTGCAAATTATCTTAGGAATAATAATGATATTCGTACTCCCTTTGATATTTCCTTTCTAAGATTTAGGGAAGTGTATATTTTCTATACTTACTGAAAAGTTATCCTCTAAAGAGTTTAGAGCATTGATAAGGTATAACTTTTTGAAAGCTGTTATGTCTTTAAGTTTTATTTCTTTTTCGGTAATAACTCCGTCTTTAAGGAGCTTTTGACGCATAGTACCATTGAGCAGAAAAGAACTTGGAGTAAAATAGTTTTCTCCATCAAAAAGAACAATATTGGAAAAAGAAGTATCGGTTATAAGACCATTCTTAACAATAATAATATCACTGCAACTCTCTCTTTTATCAAAAAGTCTGTTCAATCTATCCCTATCCTCAAACTTATAGCTATAATCAATATTATCATCAATCACAATCTTCAAACTCTCTATCTTTCTTTGCTTATATTCCGTAAAGCTAATATTGAAGTCGTCCTTAGAATAAATAATTCTGCACTTTTGAACATGATAGTTTGATTTAGGAATAGCAATATCTTTAAGTTCTATCTTCCTTTTTATTGAAAAAGCCTTAGAAGTTAAATCTATCCTTTGCTGATGCAGTTCAATATTGCAAAGTTCGTTTCCCATAACTTTTAGGGATTCAATAAATCTTGGAGTGTTCATACGATTAGAAAGGCAGGTAAATTTTATTTATAGCTTCGTGGTATTCGTCTTCAGAACTGCTGTTGATAGTAACCCCTCCTCCACTTCTAAAATAGTAGTTTTCTCCCTCTTTTTCTATATATCTTATCATTACAGCAGAGTCTAGATTATTCCCGTCAAACAAGCCAAAGACACCTGAATAATAACCTCTCTTTTCCTTTTCTGCCTCTTTAATGATTTTAAGGGTTGATTCCTTTGGAGCTCCACAAATAGAGCCAGCGGGAAGAAGCTTAAAGATTATATCTCCAAGTTCAGAATAAAAATCATAGTTCAAATCTGCCTTTATTTCAGAGCTTACCTGCAAAATATTACCTCTGCTTGTCTTTAACTCATCAACATATCTAAACCTCTCAACCCTCACATTTGAGCCAATAATATTTAAGTCGTTTCGCATCAAATCCACAATGGTATTATGCTCACAAGTCTCCTTATAATCACTCAAAATTATCTCCTTAGCATTCTCTATTGAAGCATCAATAGTTCCCTTCATAGGAAAGGTTGAGATGCTATTGTTTTCAATCCTCACAAAACATTCGGGCGAAAAACAAACAAACCTATCCCTAAGCAATAGCTTATACTTAGAGTTAGCCCTTTTGAAAATATCTTCTAAAGAAAGATTAATATCTATCTTTGTTTTAATGGTCAAATTCATAAGAAAAGAATCTCCCCTTTCCAAACCCTTTCTAACAATGTCAAACTGACTATCATACTCCTCAAAAGACTTAGGATAAGCCTTCAAACTTGAAGAAAGAGAGCTATTCTCCTTAGAAGAAAAATTAGTAATGGAATTTAATTCAAAAAGAATATCCTGCTGGTTAAAGGGATTTTCAACAACAAAACCATTATCCATTTCAAAATCCACAATAAAAAGAAAAGGCTTACTCTCCTTTCCCAAAAAATTCATCTTCTCAATAATACTCTTTCGGCTTAACATATTTTGCAAAAATACAGCTTTAAACATTAATTCTTATCTTTGCAGGCAGAAAATTACTATTTATGAAGAAGGTTTTAGTAATAAATAATCACGACTCATTTGTTTATAACCTAATAGGACTTCTTAAAGAGATTGAAGAGGTAGAATATAAGATAATGCAAAATGACCAAATAGACTTTGGACAACTTAAAAACTACCAATATATACTACTTTCACCAGGACCTGGCATACCTCAAGAAGCCAATCAACTAATGCAGGTAATAGACCACACCCAAAAAACACATTCAATATTGGGCGTATGCTTAGGACATCAAGCCATAAACGAATATTTTGGAGGAACACTAAAACAAATCCCATTGCCTAAGCACGGACACCTCTCAACACTTCAAATAACAAATAATAAAGACATATTATTTCAAGGTATAGGAAGCCCAATACAAGTAGGCAGATACCACTCGT
Organism: uncultured Bacteroidaceae bacterium; assembly: GCA_964346795.1. Taxonomy (GTDB): domain Bacteria; phylum Bacteroidota; class Bacteroidia; order Bacteroidales; family P3; genus UBA10566. The sequence continues at coordinate 39,089 of CAYFWD010000004.1, read as the reverse complement.
GGACTATAGACCAATTGGGCGATAGCTTAGAGATTAGCTCCATAGACGAAGAGGATAATATAATGTCAATCTTTCACATAGAATACCCAATACACTCCGTACAATTCCACCCAGAATCAATAATAAGTAATTGCGGTAAAGCTATAATAAAGAACTGGCTATTTCCAAACAAGGTTTCTATAACCTCAAAACAGCCTTTTGACGAACTTAAAACGAAGACTCAACGACAACGAAATGCCATCTCGTTGTCATGAAATGGCATCTCATCAGTAACCAAATGCCATTTCGTTGAGATGAAATGCCATTTCGACTTCGCTAAAACGAAGATTTAAGGTCATCAAAACTTCGTTTTAAGCTTGTAATTACTTCGTTTTGGATTGTGATTATTTTGTTCACTTATAATAAAACTCCATACAATTAATCTTAACGCAGGGACATATACTTATAATGTTTCTCTTAATGGAAAGACCATTAGCAGAAAGGTTATTATTGTGAAGTAATCTTTAGTTTTTATCTCTTAAACTAATTGTTCCCTCTTCTTAAAAACAAAAGATTTTTTGTTAAAACTTGCATAGTGAAAATTTTGTACTTATCTTTGCCAAGTATTTTAAGGGAAATAATTATTAACTTGGCTTTATTGAAAAGCCTATAAAAAATTTAAGCACTTATGAAAATAAACAGGAAATCATTGCTTAGCTTCGCTACTATGGCTTTAGCTGGCGTACTTGTAATGTCTTGCTCTAAAGCAGATAAGAATAATAATAAGATTAACGAGCCTCAAGATGATATTGATAAAGAAGAGGTTGTTTTGAAAGATTATGGAAAAGAACCTTTGGTTATAGATATTGAAGACTATACCCTTAGTAACGATAATTTTAGGGTTGCTCTATGGACTGGCTCTAATCTTCAGTTAACTCTTATGAGCATTCCTGTTGGTGGTGATATTGGTTTGGAACTTCATGGCGATATTGACCAATTCCTTAGAATTGAAAAAGGTAAGGGAAAGGTTATGATGGGTGATACCAAAGAGAACTTGGATTTTGTTAGAGAAGTTTCTGACGATTTCGTTGTTCTTGTTCCTGCAGGTAAATGGCATAATATTCAAAACACAGGAGATACTCCTTTGAAGATTTATTCTATTTATGCTCCTATAGAGCATCCTTTTGGAACTGTACACAAGACTCAAGCGGAAGATTTAGCACATCACTAATAGTAGTCTCCTACTCATTGTGGTAGGGCTCATTTTTGAGTATAGTAAAGGCTCTATATAGTTGTTCTACAACAAATAGCCTTATCATTTGATGAGAAAAAGTCATCTTTGATAAGGCTATTTGTTCATTTGCTGCATTATACACTTCTTGGGAAAATCCAAACGCTCCTCCTATCACTAAGCAAAGGTTTTTTACTCCTGCATTCATTTGTTTTTGGATAAATACAGAATAGTCTATTGAGGTAAACTCTTTGCCTTTCTCATCAAAGAGGATAACCTTATCGTATTTTTGAATATGTTTTAGGATTTTCTCCCCTTCTTTTTCTTTAATTACTTGTGGTGAAAGGTTCTTTGTGTCTTTAAGAGAAGGAATAACTATCATCTCATAATTAACGTAGTTCTTTAGCCTTTTTTCAAATATCTCTATCCCCTCACAAAGATATTTCTCTTCCGTCTTCCCTACTACTATTAGTTTGATATTCATCTTTTCTTTCTTAAATATCTTTGCAGGGAATATATAGTGGAATAGTTTTTCTCTATTTGGAAATATGGTGTTAGCTCTCCTCCAAAATATCTTATAAATGCTTCTATTGACTTTATCATTGAGCCACAGAAATCAAAGCTATCCAAACCTTTTTGACTGGCAAATTTTATAGCTTCCCAAAGCAAAAGGCTTGCTCCTCCAAAAGAAGTCTCATCGTAACTCATTCCCAAAGCAATGGAATAGCATTTCTTTTTATCGTAGGCAACAAAGAGGACAGCACAAGGATTATTTTCTTTGTCTTTTGCAACAAATACTTCTCCGCTATCATTAGCCTTAGCATCTTTGATAAGCTTTGAAAGAAAATCTCTTGAATATGGAGGCATCTTACCTTGACGCTTAAATGTAAGCTCATTAATCCTGCAAAACTCCTCTTCACTAATATCATTTGAAACTACAAGCTCTTCTTCTGCTATCCTTATTATCCTCTTTACTTTCTTGGAAATATTGGTGTAGACCTGCTCCAAATCATTAATATTGTTTATTATGTACTTGTAGTTAGTCTTTTGAGTAAAACCTCCCCAATATAATCCCAAGCAATTCTCTATTCTATTATCTAACTTGATATTCAAATAATCTATCTTGAGCCTGTCTATCTCATTTGCAAAATATTCCATTGCTCTATGCTCATAGGAATAGGCTCTTTGCCTTTTAAGGTTAGGAGGATATGAAATCCAAAAAGCATCAATAGGAGTTAGATGTGGAGATATTACAAGCTTAAAGCATAGTTTCTTTGTTATACTATAAACCATTGAAGCCATAACTTTTTGGTTCTCTTCATAAAGAAGCACATCCCAATTATCCCCACAAACAGAGTTGAGCCACCAAGGCTTTAAGAATACAGGCATATCCTCTTCTTGATTGCAAAACTCTATATATCTTTTTTTATTTAGCACTCTTTGTTGTTTTGGTTTTCTTTTCTGCTGTTTTGGTAGTTGTTTTGGTAGCTGGTGTTTTCTTAGTTGTTGCTTTTTTAGCTGCTACCTTCTTAGGTTTTTCTTCCTTTTTCTCAGGCTGCATCTGTTCCTTTGTAGGAAGATAAGAAATGTCGCAAGCCTCATCTAAACGTATTCTAAAGTCAGATAGTACATTTGCATAGTTCATATACGCATCGTAAGGAGAATTGTAGTGATTAAAATACTTATGTACATCTCCATCAGAAAACCATTTTGTACACATATAATAGAAGTGGTCTGATGTTTGAAGATAACGCCAGTCTATCCAAAAGTTCAAATCATCAATCTTTCTAACCTTCTCTTCAAACTCATATATTTGTTCAAAGGCATCATCTTGAAGGTCATTACCAAGCCAAGCCGTCAGGTCTCTTTCCTCATCAGCCCAAGACATAGGATAAGGCACATAGACTTTATCCACAGGGTTTAGAGTATCTGCTAATTCAGAAGGGGTATTGAAAGTAAAATTGGAATGAGAAAATACTCTTGAAGGCAAATGTCTTAAAAACTCAAATATACCTGTCTCTTTCCATTGATGCTCTCCAAAGGTTTCATAGTCCATAAAGAGGTTAATACATTCAGGGTTATCTATTTCATTAAGCCAGTCAACATATTTTTCTGTAGTTAAAGGAAATCCATCCCAAGATTGTTGTGAAAACCTAAATGCTATATCATCACTAAGCTGGAAGTTCTTCAATAGGAGTTTTAGGTTATTATTAGGATGACTATATGCATAGTTAGAACTTCTCCATCCCAAAACATGCTTTGCTCCTTCAGACAATTGAGCCTTAAAGCCCATCTCTGCAACCATTTCACCTATGGCATCGGAATAAATCAACTCTGTATTACGAAATACCCTTGGCTTAACTCCAAAAAGCTGTTCTATCCTATGAGAATGTATTTTGACTTGAGAAATGAACTCTTGCTTTGACTTTAATGAAGACAAGGAGTGAGTGTAGGTTTCGGCTAAAAACTCAACACAACCTGTCTTTGCCAACTCTCTAAATGAATCTATCACTTCTGGAGTAAAACGTTCAAACTGGTCAAGTGCTGTCCCTGATATTGAATAGCTAATCTTAAAAGCACCTTTATGCTCCTTAATCAAATCAAGCATAAGCTTATTGGTTGGCAAATAACATTTATCGGCAACCCTGCGACATAACCACCTATTTTGCATATCATCAAAATAGGAATGATTTCTACCAATATCAAAGAAACGATAATTTCTTAATCTAAACGGCTGATGTACCTGAAAATAAAAACAAATTGATTTCATATCTCCTTAACTTAATAGTTTATAATATAATTCTCTTAACTTCTTTGCTGAATTTTCCCAACGTATCTCCTCTACCTCTTTCCTACCCTTTGTAATAAACATCTTGGAAAGTGCTGGGTAATGTGCCAAGCAATATATAGCGTTTGCCATAGCATCAATGTCCCAAAAATCCACCTTTATAGCATATTTCAACATCTCCGAAACTCCCGATTGTTTTGATATAACAACAGGAACATTAGCATTCATTGCCTCCAAAGGCGAAATACCAAAAGGCTCACTAACCGAAGGCATAACATAAACATCACTCAAGGCAAACATCTTCGTAACATCATCTCCCTTAAGAAAACCTGTAAAATGAAAATTCTTAGATATTCTTTTCTTTGCAACAAGTGCTACCATTCTATTGAGCATATCTCCAGAGCCTGCCATAACAAAACGGATATTCTTATCATATTTCAATATCTTTGCAGCAGCCTCAATAAAATAATCCGGCCCCTTTTGAAAGGTTATCCTACCCAAGAACGTTACAACCTTTTCCTTAACAGCTTTCTCTACTTGAACATCTTTGTAGATTAGAGATTTTGCACCATTGTATATTGTTGTGGTCTTATCAGGACTTTGCCCATAGCGATTAATAACTATATTTCTCGTAAGGTCAGAAACACAAACTATATGGTCTGCATTATCCATTCCATAGCGTTCAATATCATAAACAGCTTGGTTAACATTCTCTCCAGAGCGATCAAACTCTGTTGCGTGAACGTGTATAACTAATTTCTTCCCTGATATTTTCTTTGCCACAACCCCTGCCTTATAGGTTAGCCAGTCGTGAGCGTGTATAATGTCGTAATCGTAATTCTTAGCAACAGTAGCAGCTACAATTGCATATCTCTCCACCTCTTCCATAAGGGTTGAAGTGTATTTCCCAGAGAACTCATACTTTTTTTTTACATTAAAATAAGTTGCTTCCTCTCCATCCTTCACATCCCTATTGATTATATTATAATAATCATCCATTCCCAAATAAGGTATCAACCTTGAATTAACCTCAATATAGGATAGGTTTGACCAATATTCCTTATAAAAATCCCAAGACAAGTCAACCACAACATCCGAAGCATTCACTATCCTTGCAGCCTCATCACTCTCATCTCCATAAGCCTTTGGGACAATAAAAATAACCTCATCACCTTGATGAACCATTGCCTTTGTTAATCCAAAACAAGCCGTTCCCAAACCTCCTGTAATATGAGGGGGATACTCCCAGCCAAACATCAATACTTTCATGCCTGAACTCCTTCCTTTTCTTGTTTATACTTGTCTATCATATATTTTATTCTAATAACCTCTGCAACTGACCACGCTTGAGATATTGAACCCTTAGACTCATGAGGAGGATTACCATCAAATATCTCCGCCACCATTCCTACTCCATACTCCTTGACATTGTCCTTAAAGCCTTCATATATCCTTTCAGCATACTCCAAAGCACAATCTCCATAAATCTTAAAATAACCCTCTACAAAATGCCCTAAGAGCCATGTCCAAGCAGTTCCTTGATGATATGCCCTATCTCTCTCCTCTTGGCCACCACAATACACATCATGATAATCAGGATGAGTTGGGCTAAGAGTTCTCAATCCAAAAGGAGTAAAGAGTTCTTTCTCTACCCTATCCAATATAAGCTGGGAAATCTTTGGAGCAATGCAGACATACTTCAAGGAAGTAGCTATTACCATATTTGGTCTAACTGTGAAATCTCTATAATATCCATCAACATAATCAGCCAACCAGCCAACATTCTTATTCCAAAAACAAGCCTTAAACTCATCAGGAATCCTTTCAGCAATATCTGACCACTCCTCTATGAAAGCCTTATCGTTAGACTCTTTTGCCAACTCCAAGCCAAACATTATAGCATTATACCAAAGAGCATTTATCTCAACACATAAGCCCTTTCTTTGAGTAACAGGATAACCATTAACCAAGGCATCCATCCATGTAAGAGCCTTTCCGTCTTCTCCTGCCCAAATCAAAGCATTATCCAACATCCTAATATTAGCATTGGTTCCGTCCCTATAAGCCCTAAGAATAGACTGCATAACGTCCTTATACTCCTTCCAAACCTGCTTTTTCTTACCAGTGTAGTCGGTATATTGTTGCAATGCCCAGAAAAACCACATAGGAGCATCAACCGAATTATAAGCAATATCCTCACCAGAACCAATATTTGGGAACAAGCCACAATTCATATCCAACAGAAGAGTGTCTATAGCCTGCTTAAAAAGCTTCATATCATTAAGCCCAATACAAAGCCCAGGTAAGGCAATAAAAGTATCCCTACCCCAACGACCAAACCAAGGATAACCAGCAATAACATCAACCTTGTCATCTTTCTTAACAAAGAACATCTTTGCTGCCCTTCTTAGCATAGCCTCATAAGAATCTACCTCCTCCCTAACCCTAAGTTCACCACTAAAAAGATTCTTTATTTGACTTGGCTCTATCTCTTCCATAGCAGCACTAACAAACAACACATCACCCCTCTTAAGCTCCACCTCAAAAACCCCTGGCATAAACAAATCCTCATGAGAATCATAACCCCTGTCAGCCTCCTTAATATATTCAAGATTATAATACCAGTCAGGACAATGATTATAGGTTACCTCATCATTTGAAAATTGAATATAAAGAGGCTCATAATCAGGATACAATTGGAAAGAAGCACCATTCTTAGCCTTTGAGTACTCTTTGCTTACCAAGCTATTAGCCCTTGAAAGCTTATGCCTTTGACGAAAAGCCAAGAGAGGATTGAACTGAATCTTAAAAGGAGACTCACATTTTTCAACCTTATATTTTATAATCAACCTATCATGATTATGATTAAATAACAATTCCTTTGACAGCTGAATATCAGCAAGAGAATAAGTGTGTTTTGAAGACTTTGAAACCTCCAACGAAGTTAAATACTTATGCCCTTTTGGAGAATAGGTTTCATTAGGATAGCGATGAATAGCCAAATGAAAAGGAGCATCATGATAAATAATTGTTTCATCCAAAGAAGAAAGGATAACATGGTGTTCATTATCTATTTTTGGTTGAGGCACAACCAAGAGTCCGTGATACTTTCTTGTGTTGCAAAAACATAAGCTTGTTGAAGCAAAAGCCCCCATTTGTGAAGTTTCAAGCAACTCTCTTTCAAGCGAATACCCCAAATTAACCAATTCATCTTTTTCAAAAATAATCTTTTCCATTTTACTTCTTTTTAATACTAAAAACACATTCTTTAGAGGTTACAAATATACAACATAATTTCTCTAAATGCAAATAATTTAACATTAATTTTCCATGAAATAAACACAACTTAGAAAAGCTTAGCTTAAATTTTTCTAAACTTAGTTTATTTTCTTTTAAGTTAAGCTTATTATCTAACTGAATATAAAGGCGATATAGCCTTGTAATTATTTTGGGACAATTGCATAAAGTATTAACAACAAAGGAAAAAATTGCACTTATAAATTTAATTTGGCTTCTGTTGTTCTAATTGTCAGAAAATGATGCATATTGCATAATTATTCTATAACTAACTGAAAACTAACTCCGTCCCACTTTATTTTTATAACTATCTGAAAATTAGTTCCGTCCCGCTATCCCACCCCTCTTAGTAGAGTGGGATGACGGGATAGAAAAACAAGTTTAATAGGTTCAGAGTTGCACTAAGCAGTGAGTGCTTAGTGCAGAACTCTGCCCCTTTATTATTAAAAATTATTTTGTGGTCATACAGAATTTATCTGTTTTGCTTCTATTGTAATAATTATGGCATAACAATGAATTTTTTGTAATAAATCCCACTTTTAATCGTTCTTTAAGTCGTGTTGTTGCAATATGTAAATCTAAATATGTATTTTTGCAGCCAATTTATATAATAACAAGAGATTAAAACTTTATGAATAGGTCTATTAAATATTTTTTCTTTTTATTAATAAGCTTTGGGGTTATGGGGTTGGGTTTTGTGTCTTGTGTTTCGGAAGAGGATTTTGTTGATTCAAAATATATTGACCTAAAGTTTTCTTCGGATACCATACGTTTTGATACTGTTTTCACTACCTTAGGCTCTGTTACTAAACAGATAATGGTTTATAATAAGGAGAACAAGCCCATAAAAATTGACAGGATTAGTTTGGGTGGTGGTGCTAATTCGTATTATAGGTTGAATGTTGATGGAAATACTAATATTGTTGTTAATGATGTTGTGATAAATGCTAAGGATAGTATGTATATTTTCGTTAGGGTTACTATAAATCCTAACAATCAGAGCAATCCTTTACTTGTTAACGATTCCATTATTTTTTCTTTTAATGGCAAACAGCAATTTGTTCATTTGGAAGCTTATGGACAAGATGCTTACTACCATGTCGCTGATAAGTGGTTATATACTTATGATGATAAAGGTAATATAAGTGATAGCATTCATTATTCTTTGGCTGAAGATGGTGGAGAGGCTAAGGGCTGTATTGTTAATGGGAATAATTTGGAGTGGAAAAACGATAAGCCTCATATTATTTTTGGCACAATGATTCTTAATTCCAACAAGACCCTTACCATTTCGGAGGGTGCGAAAATTCATCTTAACCCTAATTCTGTGTTCTATGTTCTTTCTAATGCTTCCTTAAAGATTAATGGCACTACTCAGAATAATGTTGTTTTTGAGGGTATGAGAAAGGATGATTACTATTCTACCCTACCTGGTCAATGGGGATATATTCATTATACTGCTGGCAGTAAGAATAATATTTTGAATAATGCTGTTATTAAGAATGGCACTTTTGGGATTATTGTAGATACTTGTGTTACTAATGATATTCCAACTGTCAGCATTGAAAACACAAGGATAGAGAATATGTCTTTTTATGGTATTTGGTCAAGGGGTGCTAATCTAAATGTTGCAAATACTGTTGTTCAAAATACTGGCAGGGAGGCTTTGGCTCTAACTATTGGAGGAAAATATCAATTTGTTAACTGCACCTTTGCTAACTATTGGTCTTACGATTCAAGAAAGTCTTATTCTGTGCTTTTATTGAATAACTACTATACTGACATCAATAATAATATTCAATTAAGACCTATAAGGGAGTGTAGTTTCTATAACACTATTATATATGGTTCTCTTGAGGAGGAGATAAGTATTGACAAGGCAGATGGAGCTGAGCTGAATTATTATTTTGAAAGCTGTCTTTTGCATACAAAACTCCTTAATGGGCAATCGCCTAATGTGAGCAACACTATTTTTAATCAAGACCCATTATTTAATGACACTAAAAATGGAGATTTGAGAGTAAAAGCTAATTCGCCTGCTATTGGAAAGGGTAATGGCAGTTGGAATGCTGTATATCCAAATGATATTATTGGAAAATTTAGACAATACCCTCCTACTATTGGTGCTTATGAGTATTATCCAATACCTACAACAAAATTCAGATAGTTTTGTATTAAATATCTATTAAATTGTAGATTATAAGTTTATTTTCTATATTTTTTTAGTATCTTTGCAGCTCTAAATGTTGAATGATATTGATTTATCTGTAAATTAATAATGTATATATAAATTTAATTTTTAATTATTGAAAAAAATGACAAACGTAAAGAAGTATGTTTATACTTTTGGTGGAAAGACTGCTGAAGGTAATGCAGAGATGAAAAATCTTTTAGGTGGAAAAGGAGCCAATTTGGCTGAAATGTGTTTATTGGGTCTTCCTGTTCCTGCTGGATTAACCATTACTACAGAAGCCTGTACTGATTATTATGCTAATAATTGTGAGCTTCCTCAAGGCTTAATGGATGAGGTTTGGCAAGGAATGAAGAAGGTGGAAGAGAATATGGGTATGAAATTTGGAGACAAAGATAATTGCTTATTACTTTCATGTCGCTCTGGAGCAAGAAGCTCAATGCCTGGTATGATGGATACCGTGCTTAATATTGGACTTTCTTCTCAAACAATACCTGGACTTATAAAGAAAACTGACAACCCTCGCTTTGTTTATGACTCTTATCGTCGTTTGATAATGATGTATGCAGATGTTGTTATGGAAAAAGCAGAAGGCTTAGAGCCTGCTCAAGGCGTTGGTATTCGTAAGATATTGGATGATATTTTAGATGAGTACAAACATTCTAAAGGATATAAGTCTGATACTGATTTAACAACTGAAGACCTTATCTCTTTATCAGAAATATTTAAGAAAACTATTAAAGAAAATATTGGTGTTGAATTCCCTGATGATGCAGCAGCACAATTGGAAGGTGGAATCAAGGCTGTGTTTAAGAGCTGGAACGGAAAGAAAGCTATTGCTTACAGAAGAATTGAAGGTATTCCTGATGATTGGGGTACTGCTGTAAACGTTCAAGCTATGGTGTTTGGTAATATGGGTGATACTTCTGCAACAGGTGTTGCTTTCACTCGTAATCCTGCCACTGGAGAAAATCAATTCTATGGAGAATGGTTGGTTAATGCACAGGGAGAAGACGTTGTTGCAGGTATCCGTACTCCTAACCCATTGAATGATGACACCAAAAACGAACAAAATGCTCATCTTCATTCAATGCAAGAAACAATGCCAGAGACTTATAAGGAACTTTGCGATATTCGTGATATTTTAGAAGAAGCTTATAAGGATATGTTGGACATTGAGTTCACTGTTCAAGACGGTAAGCTATATATGTTGCAATGTCGTGTTGGAAAGAGAACAGGTGTTGCAGCTATGACAATGGCTATTGAAATGTTAAATGAGAGTATCATTAGTGAGAAAGAAGCTATTAAAAGAGTAACTCCAACACAACTTGACGAACTTCTTCACCCTATTTTAGATGCTAAAGATGAAGCTAAACATACAGTTCTTGCAAAGGGTCTTCCTGCAGGTCCTGGTGGAGCAGTTGGTGTTATTGCACTAACCAGCGAAGAAGCAATGCGTTTGGAAAGTGAAGGTATAGCTAATATTCTTGTTAGAGAAGAAACTAACCCTGAAGACGTTGAAGGTATGAGAGCAGCTAAAGGTATTCTTACTGCAAGAGGAGGAATGACTTCACATGCTGCACTTGTTGCAAGAGGTTGGGGAAAATGTTGTATTGTTGGTTGTGAGGCTATTCATATCAATATGGAAAATCGCACAATAACAATTGCAGGAAAGACATATAAAGAAGGTGATACCTTAAGCTTAAACGGAACAAAGGGATTTGTTTATGAAGGAGAGGTTGCAATGATTGACGCAACTGAAAATCCATTATTCCAAACCTTTATGAATATTGTTGACCGTCATCGTACAATGGGAGTCAGAACTAATGCTGACACTCCTGAAGATGCACAACAAGCTATTAACTTTGGAGCAGAAGGAATCGGACTATTCCGTATTGAGCATATGTTCTATGGACAAAATGCAGAAGCTCCTCTTGCGGCTCTTAGAAAGATGATACTTTCTCAAAATACTCAAGAGAGAGAAAAATATTTGGCAGAACTACATCCTCATATCAAAGATGCAGTTAAGGGAACTATGAAGGTTATGAATGGAAAACCTGTTACCTTCCGTTTGATAGACCCACCACTTCATGAGTTTGTTCCTCACACAGAAGACAAACAAAAAGAATTAGCTACTGCTCTTGGCATTTCTCATCAAGAAATCCTTAAGAGAATGGAAGCTCTTAACGAAGTTAATTCTATGATGGGACTAAGAGGTGTTCGTTTGGGAATTGTTTATCCTGAAGTTACAGCAACACAATTTGATGCTCTTTTTGAAGCAGAAGCTGAATTGAGGAAAGAAGGTTTTGACCCTAAATTAGAAATTATGGTTCCTTTAACCTCAACAGTTACTGAGTTAAAACATCAAAAAGAAATTTGCGATAAGGTTCATGCAGAAGTTGAAAAGAGAATGGGAGCAAAAATCAACTACCTATATGGTACTATGATTGAAATCCCTAGAGCTACAATAGTTGCTGACGAGATAGCAACAGTTGCTGACTTCTTCTCTTTTGGAACTAACGACCTTACACAAATGACCTTTGGTTTCTCAAGAGATGACGTAAATGCAATCTTGATGGAGTACAAAGACAAGAAGATACTTTCTGCAGACCCATTCCAAACCTTAGACCAAGAAGGAGTAGGAAGATTGGTTGAATTGGGAGTAAATAATGGTCGTAAGACAAAGGCAGGATTGAAGATTGGCGTTTGTGGAGAACACGGAGGAGACCCTGAAAGTGTTGAATTCTTCTTCAGAGCAGGTATGAACTACGTTTCTTGCTCACCATTTAGAATTCCTGTTGCTCGTTTAGCAGCAGCACAAGCAGCAATAAACAAATAAAACAAATATCCAATAAAACAAAAAGAGTAAATCATTAATTTGATTTACTCTTTTTTTGTTTGTAAAGGACAATAAAAAAGAATATTTACCTTTCTGAGAAATAGTAGGATGCTGGTTTTAGGAGGTTGTCAAAGGCAAAATATTGCAATACTAAGGTATCTTTATTTCCGTCCACTATTCCATACATTCTATTTATATCAAATATCTCGTAGAAATCATCTTTATCATTTTCGCTTACCCATGTACCTTCATTAAGTTTCATATAGGTTCTTAGGCTTTTGGTGTTGCCTTTTTTGTCCTTTACAGTGAAGATAAAGCTTGGTGATTTTGAAAAAATAGTATCTACTTGTATTTTTGGAATATCTTTGGCTACGTTTTCAAAGTTTAAGTCAAAGAAACTGGATATTAATGCTGTTACTTTAAGGGTGTCAAAGCTTGAAAGTCTTTCTTTATCTTTTAAGAGCTTAAAATGAAATGTGTTTCCTTCACTATAAATTTCAAAGCTTTCTTCTGGAAGTTGAGGGAGTTCCACTCTTATTAATGCAATATCATTAGGGTTGTACTTAAATATTGTATGAGATTTCCAATCGTCAGGGTCGGCTGTAAAACGTGTTGAAAGATAGCCTCTAAAATTAGGAATATGAATAACAGAAGGATTATCTTTTCCTTTTACCAACATATATGTTCCCATATTATCCATTGTTTGGTCGCCAACATATATGGTTTTCTCCAATTTTTCTTTCTTAAATAGTTTAATAAAGCCTAAGTTTATATAGTAACTTTGAGTGTAAACATCAACCTTTACGTTTCTTGCAGATAGTTGTTTTATTATATTTACGTGAGCAGCTTTTGCAACCGGTCCTCTTACTCTCATATTCCTAAGAGTTTCTAAAAGAGTATTAACCATCATCGGTGCTGCCTCAAAATCATTATTGGCAAGCCAAACACTATCTTTAATTTTCTTTAATTCTGTTTTGTTGCCATCTCTATCTTCCAAAACTATTCTTGTTATCTTGTTTGTATTTTCTATATGGAAGTTTTGTTCTAATGTAGAGTCCTTACGAGTCAAAAGAACTATTGCAGTAATAATGCAAAGAATAATTATTACACCTATAATTATATAGTTTTTCTGCTTCCTTGTTAATTGTTTCATATTATGTTATTATTTCTTCTTTTGAAAAGGTTTTTGACGCTTTGTGTTATTGCTTTTTGGGGCGAATATGTATTTTCTTTTTCTTGCAAATTGTATTATAAAGCCCATAAGCAAAACTATTATTATTGGCAAGCCTATATTAATTATTTGCCAAAATGTTTTTTCTTTTTCAGCCTTAACATTATCTAATTTTCTCATTGCAACTTCTCTGGAGCGAAGAGGTATCATATCTACATCTCCACATAGATAGTTCACGCAATTAATTAAAAATTCTTTGTTTCCAAACATTTCCCTTGTATATCTATCGTATCCCAAAGGCAAAGGCTGTCCATTTACATAATCATTCCTTATTATATCTCCATCAGCAACAACTATCATAGAGTTGATTGTGTCGCAGGTTTCTTTATAGGCTATCAATTCATTTTCCAGCATTTCTGGAGCCAAACGATGCTTAAAGGCAGATGTAAATCTTCCTTCCAAAAGCATTGCAACATTAAGAGAAGACAGGTTGAAGAGTCTTGGGTCTTGTTTTTGCTTTAACATTTCCAATGAAACAATTGCAGGAGCATTCATTATACGAGTATTGTTGGAGGTTGTAAGGAGTGGCGTTTTTGTTATATCGTTTTGAATAGTGTCAATGCTGCTTGCAAACTGCATTTTTACAGGATTGATTTTTTCTGAAATAATATGATTTGAATTAGGACTTAAGACTGGGAAGAAATTCCAAGGATAGAAAGTAAACTGAGGGGTATTATCTCCATAAACTCCTGTAATGATTGGCACCTTTGAACATTGCATATCCATTACTAAATTAGTGTTTATCCTCGCTCCATAACGGAATAGAGGGTCATTTACTCCTGTCAAATTGGTTATTGCATAGGTTTCGCCCTTGTCTTGAATGCTATCCATAGAACATAGCAAAGGGTCAACAAGCCAAAGTATTCTGCCTCCATGCATAACAAATTGGTCTAAGATATAAAAATCCTTATAGGAGAATACACTTGTTGGGTTAGCTATAATTAGGGTCTTGTAAAGATTGCGAAACTTTACTTCATTAGGACGTAAAGAGTCGTAAACCCTATCAGTAACTGCATTAAGTTTTTCATTTAAGGTTATGGTGTCTATTGCGTAGAAATCATTAATGCTTGAAATAAAATCCCACATATAAGGCAATTCCCATTCCCCATGTCCTCTAATGATTGCTATTCTGTTTTTGAAGGAAGTTGTAAGGCTTCTTAGTGCTGAATAAATATTATATTCTAAGTTTTGAACTGAACTATTTAATATTTCCTGCTCTCCTGTTCCTTTGGTAGAGATAAGTGATATTATTTTGGTTTCGCCCTTATAGGTTATTTCCAAATAAGGGAACATATATTGTCTGACCTGTCCGTCTTTTTGTTGGGAAGTCTTCAATATTGGTTGAAATCCTCTTTCAAACAAGCGTTGATAAAATTGTGCTTGGTCTTTTTTGTCCTTGAAATTATTAGGGTTTAGAAACTCAAATTCAATATTCTTATTATAAGAACGGAATTGATTAATCATTTCCTTTGTTTCGTTTCTTAAGCGTTTGTAGTCGGCAGGTATTTCCCCTTCAAGATAGCAACGAATAAAAACTATATCATCAACATTCTTAAGCAAATCCTTTGTGGACTTGGAAAGAGTATAACGTTTTTCGCTTGTAAGGTCTAATCTGTGGAAGAAATAGAAACCAACAATATTAAGAAAAACAATAATAACAAGACCTATAACAAGTTGTAGAATATGTGATTTTTTCACATCTGCTTTGGCGTCAGTTTTACCAAAAAGCCCTTTAATAACACTCAATATCTTCATAACTATATCTTATTTCTTCCAGTTTCTACTCTCTAAACTAATCTTTGTAAGTAAAAGAAAGAAAAATATTGCACTTAAATAATAAATAACATCTCTTGAATCAATCACTCCACGGCTTATGGAAACATAATGATGATTAATACCTATGGACTTAATAATTAAATCAGCATTCCCAAAAACACCTAAGCTTGCAATAGCATCAAAGCCAATGTAGGTAAAAACACATATAAGCACCGAAACAATAAAAGCAATGATTTGATTATTTGTTATAGATGAAGAAAAAACACCTATTGCAACAAAAACACTTCCAAGAAGTATCAAGCCAATGTATGAGCCAATAATTCCTCCCAAATCCAAATTACCTTTTGGCATTCCAAGCTGATAGACAGCAACGATATAAACCACCGTTGGCAATATGGATAAAAAAACAAGGGTTACTCCTGCCAAGAACTTAGCCATTATAATTGACATATCGCTAAGAGGTTTAGTTAAAAGAAGTTCTATTGTTCCATTCTTTCTTTCCTCAGCCAACATCTTCATTGTTATGGCAGGAATAAGGAAAAGAAATACCCAAGGAGCAATTACAAACAAACCATCAAGACCTGCATATCCAAAATCAATAACATTAAACTCCACAGGCAAAACCCAAAGAAACAAGCCCATTATAGCCAAAAAAACAATAATGGTAATATATCCCATTAGAGAAGAGAGAAAACTATTAAGCTCTTTTACAAATAATACATACATCCTATTTATCTGTTTTTATTATAAAATCATCTTTTTGCAAGCTGCAAACTTACAAATATTATTTGAAATATTATCTATCAAGGCTCTATTTCTTAGGGGTTGTCTTATATTTTAGAAATAAGTCCTTATATAAATCAAATTAAACACTATTTTTTTCAACTCATAATCAAAAGCTATTTTCAGCAAACTAAGTAATCACGACCCAAAAACGAAGACTTCACGACTCTAAAACGAAGTTTTTACGACCTTAAATCTTCGTTTTTACGAGATCGAAATGGCATTTCATTCTAACGAGATGCCATTTCGTTACTGATGAGATGCCATTTCATGACAACGAAATGGCATTTCGTTCTCATAAAGTCTTTGTTTTAGAGTCGTGAAATCTTTGTTTTAAGGTCATCAAAAGGCTGTTTTGAGGTCATAAAAAGCTTGTTTGAGCAGAACTAAACCTTATTACACAAGGAAATAACCTATTATTGATATTTAAAAAATATAATAGGAAGTTGGTTTTTGAAGAAACAAATCTATAGCATTAATCTAAGCTTGAAGCCTCCTTGAGTCATGGAGTTAGGATAAGCATTAGAGACATAAGGAGTATTGATTGTCATCTCAAAGAAAACTGTAAACATTATCTTTTCTGTCAAAGCATATTCTCCACTAATATCTAAAGACAAAACATCAGAACCCGAAGACATCAAGTTTACGTTTTGGTCAATCTTTCTTAAAACTGTGGTGTTCTTATTCCAGCTAAAATTGGCTTTAATGTCAATATCGCTTCTAAGTTCTCTTGTGCTGTTGCCTGAACGAAGGTTAATTCTAACATCTTTGAAACGATAGCCTACTCCAACAACATAAGAAAGACGATTTATTTCGGTTAGCTGATTATTAGAAAAACTCAAAGATAAGTTTCTGTCTTTACGAAGTTCAAAATTGGCTTGTAAGGAGTTCTTAAGATTAACTTCTACCTTGATTAATGGAGAAAAAGATTCATTAATAGTAATATTATCTATTACATCTTTTGCAATATAGTTATTATTTATTTCATTCCTTATCCATTCTCTTCCATAATCATAACGAGGGTCATTAATAGGAACTCTTATATCGGAACGAAATGTACCAACATTATAGGTAGAAGAATACTTATTGGAAAGAGTTATGGAATTAACCCATTTCTTCAATAGCTTTATTTTTCCAAGTCCTGAATATTCTATATCCCAATTAGGAAGAGGTATTTTAAGGAAAGGATTTAGGTCTCTTGTATTTGGGTCTGTTCCACTATATGCCGCCAAAAATGCAGGAATAAGAACCTGTTGTGAGGTTGCTCCATATCCATCTGGATAATATTTTCCGTTTATAGTATCCAAAATCATATTTCCAGTATAATTAGGATTATCTTGAGCTAATCTTTGTGCGATTATATCTCTATATTCCAAAAATCTATCAAATACCGGACTTGAATTGTCTTTATTCAAAGAGGTAAACAAGGTTGAGACGCTTATAAATGAAGCACTATAATTTCCTGTAACGGAAGGAGAAAGTGGTCCAATTACTCTGCCTTCCAATCCATCGTATTTGTAGTATGCGACGTAAGATTCGGTATTGTTTTGTGAAAATCTTAGAGTTATTTTGAAGTCTTGCAATGGCTCTATATTTACTTGTCCATTGAGCGACATATTAGATTTACGTTGGAAAGCATTATTCATTAATGAATCGGTAGATAGCCAGCCTTTTTCTATTGCCTCATCCATTATGTTTGCTTGCGAGCCAAAGACAAAACCAAAACCAGGAGCCCAACCTGAATTAGGGTCCATTCCTAAGTATTTTGATATTGGCATAAAGCCAGGAATATAAGTTCCATTGTTTTTAGTGTAATTAATATTTGCTTGCTTAACGCTTGTAAGTAATCTTATAGAATATGAGCCTATTGCTTTGAATATCTTAGAAGCAGGGGATTCTACTGTATCTTTCTTGTCGTTAGGGTTTTTAGGCTTTTCCTCATCTTTCTTATCTTTTTGTTGAGGCTTGGAAGTTGGCATTTTTCTTGGAGAAGTTTTTGTAGGATTAAGTATCTTCTTAACAAAAGGTATCTTATTATATATGGTAGTAAAGTTTAGGTTTGTATTTATTGTTATTCTTGCAGAATTTTCAGCTGTATTACCAAGTTTTTCCAAAGCTTGTGTTGAGCCTGTAAATATATATTCGGCATTGTAGGCTGTATTAAGTCTTACCCAATCCAAGTAAGGAAGTTTGTTGATAGGAATATTCCATGTTATATCTGTCTTTTGGGTAAATTGCTGTGCCCTACCCAGCTCAAAAACTGATTCCCATACAGAATCTCTCTTTGCCTTTGAATCAATCTTCCCTCTTGGTTCATCAATACGAGCATTCATTGTAGCATTATAGCTAATCTTTAGGTTTTGGGTTATATCATGGGCAAAATTATAGGCTCTATTCCAATAAAATTGTTTGAAGTAGAAAGGCTCCATTATAATTATACCCTTACTTTTTGGTCTTATTAGTGTTTCTTCAAAATCTCTTACTGCTTCGGTTCTAAAAGTTAGGTTCTTTGGCTTATAGTTAAAGGTTAAATCTCTTATTATTGCAAAAGCTTTAGGCTTAAATATTTTTGATTGAAGGAAAGGACGAAGAGGCTTTTGTTTGAAAGTATAGTTATAGTTTATTCCTCCTCTGTGTTGAGTTTTTGAATTATAGGAAATATCTACATCTCTTCTATAAATGTTGGAATAAGAATAAGAAGCATCAAAATTTTCTATTCCCAAAACATATTGTTTAGCATCAGCTGTTGGAATTTTATCTTTACGAATATTCATAAAGTTAAGGTTAGTGCGAGAAGTATAGTCTTGAACCATATGTCTTATTGAATCTCTTTCTTCTTCTGTTCTATAAGAAAGAAGGTCATCTTTTAGCTTAACATCAGGGTCTAAGGGATTATAACGAGGGTTAGCTACTTGTTGAGAGTAGTCAAAGTGCATAGGAAGTCTTATTCCCGAGCTCTTAGGTAAGAATTTGCCTAATTCAATATTGGTAGATATATCAAATGAGCCAATATCATCTTGAGAAATCTGACTAATAGACTGCTCCAAACTACCAAAACCAGCCGAACGATAAGAGCCAGATAGGGAAACATCTCCTAAGTCTGCTAAATTAGTCCTTGCAAAACCTGTTGCTGCCCAGCCTGAAGATTTATTAAAATCAGTAAGACGCAATTCATTAATCCACACTTCAATGCTCTTTGGCATCATATCATCATTATCATGAATGTTTTGCTTCTTTGGATTTCTAAGACCAATCATCATTACCTTAACGTTGCTTATGCTTGGAGAGCCTAAAACCGTTATCTTTTTTCCATCTACTATTTCATAGTAAGGTAAAAGTCCCGACACAGTATTGTCTCCTGAACGCACCTTTTTATTCCTGCTTTCCTTTACTTTAACAATCTTTTCTAAATCAATTTCAACATTATTTGCTTCTGGCCAAATAGCTTTATCATTTGTTAAACTTGTGTACCATGGAGTAAAATTTAATGGTAGTTCGTATTCATAATAGTTATTTGTAAAGTCAGAGCCAAGGCGAACAAAAAGACTAACTTCTCCATTCTTATAATCATCCATTTCACGAATTTTCTCAGCATGTACAAACATCTTTATCTTTTTGTACTGACGCATATCCAAATCAGATGTTTTGTATATTGCTCTTGCATCTCCATCTGAAAGGTCTGTTACTTTCATACTTAAAGACTGCTCATTCATCTGTTGAAAACTTGTTGAGCTATACATTTTTTCCCTGTCTATACCTGGAGGCAAAACATAAGGTATAGGAGAACGTTTTCCATTTTCTTCTATATTTACAGATGCTACAGTGAAGGTAGTATTTTCTGTTTGTGTTCCTGAAGGATACATACCTGGAGAAAGAAGATTATCAGTGTATTTTCTCCAATCCCCACTAACAAGTTCAAAGGTTGCAAAACGTAAAATAACAGGTTCTTCAAACTCTCTTAAAAACATTCTAATAAAACGTATTGACTGGAAACCTTGTATTGAGCCAACGGTTTTTTGAGGGTTACGAATAGGTATTTTGAATTGATACCATTTACATTGAGTAGTTTTTCCATTTGGAAGTGTAATGTTGTTGGCGTGTTGAATATCGGTAATATAGTTTTGTCCAACTACTAAACTATTTGGGTCTAATGCTATTTCATATTCGTAATAGTTTTCTGCCTCACTAAGAGTGTTGTCTTGATTTATGTCTTCAACGTTAGGAAGAGATGTTTGTTGAGAAGAATATAATGAAGCATTATCAGTAACAGCTGAGTTGCCTTCTGCATTATTAAAATATTTATATCTATCGGTTATCTTTACATTATTATTATCATAATATGTACTTCTAAAATATCTAAAATCATCGGCAGAAGGGTCGTTTTCCAATGATGCAAAAGCATCTGCATTAAGTTGCCCTTGAACAATATTCAAAAACCTATCAAAGAACGTTTTTTCATCTGTTGAAGAAAGTCCATCATATCCTATATCTTGATATTGACGTGAGGCTGGGTCATTATTAAAAGCATTAACAATAGCTTGAAGACGTGGCACCCTTCCCCAAATTGTAGTATCAACATCAACTACATTTGAACTTGAAGGCAATCCATTTTCAAAACTCTTTCTTCCATCTCTTAAAATATCTTCCGAAATATCTCCTATGTTAAAGTATAGCTTACCTCCTTTTGCATCTTCATTATCAATAAAAGGGTCCATTAACCAAAACTCTACATACTCAATATTTGCAGCCTCAAAGTCTGTTGCATCAATCTTTCTCATTATACCTCCCCAACGTGTTTCAGGACTCTTTAAGCTTCCATCAGGATTTAATCCAGCAGAATAAGAACTTGTAGTGTCATAGTTATAAGGTCCTCTTTCATTAGGATAGAATGCAAGGTTAAATTCACGAATATTGGTTGGCTGACCAGAAGCTATTTCTTTGTTAGGATGCACTTCCCTTTCCAAAATTTGTCTTGCATAAGGTTGGGAACGGTCTTCTTTATTAATATTTGAAGGAGCATCATTACTATAAAAAATATCATCAACACTATACCAAGCAACTCTTGCTCTATTAAAACCATACTCCCAGCCTAAGTTTGGATTAGTTTCTGGGAAAAGAGAATTAGGTGAGGAGTAATCTTGTGGTGTACTTGCTAAATGCCATGCTCCAATTGCTCTTAGGTCAATGGAAGTTTTTGCTGCTTCAAAGTCATCAATATATGCTGTTCCTGTATTTCCAATCACATTAGGGTTACCTGGCACAAACTGTGCAAACTCTCCAGTTAAAGAAAGATTGGAGGGGGTTTTTGTTGAGTAGAATGGAAGTAAATCAACAAGCTTGGTAATGAAGTTAATCTCTTTTTTGTAATTGAGGTCAAAACCAAAAATAGTATTACTCATTGGCTCTTCTCCATAATTAACCTTTGAGGTTAGTGGTTTTTCATGAAGATTTAAAAGAGTTGCTCCAAGATTAAAATCCTTATTCAGTTCATAGCTTGCTCTTAACCCCATCATACGTTTTGTAGTCATACTAAATAGTTGATGTGATTCTGTTGAAACAGTAATTGGAGTTCCTGAGTTTAAATATCCTTGATTGATAATCTTTACCCTTCCCATTGCATAGTCAACAGTATAATCAACTCCTTCAACTAAAGTCATTCCTCCTGCCATAACCCTAACAGAGCCTTGAGGAATATTCATTCCATTAAGTGATATTTCTGAACTTGACTCCGATTTATATCTCCCTTCTAAATAATATTTATTCTTATCAGGATATTGCTGTGCTTGAGAAATGGTAAGTGTGTAAAGAGAATCAAAACAATATTTATTTGCAATATCATTATCTCCCAAAATATTTCTAAGGTCTTTTCCAAAAGGCTCAACATAAGGGAAAATCAAAAGCCCCCTATCCGAAACTATTGTTCCTCCATTGATTATTGCATTATCAATAAAGTCAAATACTCCATCAGAGAAAGGATTTTGTTGATTATCCATCCTATCTAACCCCAAAAGCTGTATTAGAGGAACTCCTTTTTTCTCTCCTTCATTAAAGTAGCCCATAGGTATTCCCTGTTCATCTCCTTGATAAAGAACATTCAATCTAAAATCTTCTCTTTCTATTCTATTTGATTGAAGATAATAAATATTCTTCATCATAAGTTTCCACATTGGATTTCTAACATTTAATGTAGAACTCTTCAAAAGCTTTACAACTAACGTATTTGGGTCATTAATTCCTTCATCAGAAAACTCTCCTACTTGATATATTGTTGTATCTCCAATTATTTGATAACGAAAAGCAACTGCTAAAACCTGGTCATTAGACAAAGGTTGATTTAAAGAAATAAAACCCAAACGAGAATTAAAAGTATATTCCGAAGGATTAAGTTTTCTTGCACTTTCAATCTTCTCATAGTTCTGCCCTGCAACAAAACCCATTCCTTGTAACAAAGAACTAATATTATTGATATTTCTAATATTATCTACATTAACTACTGAAAGCAAATTATTAGACCTGTTAGCATCAGGATAATTCATTCCTGCAGGATTTTCAATAAATGGCATTTGCCCATAAGGATTCTTTTCTCCAAGGTCTGCAAAGGCAACTAAGTTTCTATTTTCATAAATAGCTGCCCCTACATTTGTTCTCCAAACCTCAATCTTAATAATATTTATATTGGAGTTGATTAAAGGGAGAGATGCCATTGCAGTATTGTAATTATCATAGAAGTATTGAGCTAAGAAATAGTGCTTATTAGCCTCATAGTCATCTGCCTTAATATTAAACTCTCTTAATTGAGCTCCTCCTTGAACTGTAACATTGCTTGATTCTGATTTTTGCTCAGAAAAAACTGCATCAACAAATAGTTTTCCAAACTTTAATTTAGTTTTTGCTCCAAAAAGAGTTTGTGAACCTTGAATAAGTGTTGTTGGAAGAGGAAAAGAAATATGCCCAGCCTCTATTGCTTGGATTATATTGTCTTCTTTTCCTTCATACTTTAACTTTAATTGATTTTCAAAAGAAAAGGTCGCTCCTGTATTATAGTTTAATCCAAATGAAATTGCTTCTCCAACCTTTGCATTAACATTTAATTGTATGTTTTCTTCAAAATCAAATCGTGTTGTACTTCTTTGATTTTCTTGAATAGAAAGGTCTTCTCTGCGATTATTTACAATTGCAAATCTAAGCTCTGCACTACCTGCTGGACGAATATCAATGGTCTGTCCTCCAAAAATTGTTTCAAAAAGTTCTGAGTTAATTCGCATTTGAGGTATAAGATTATCCAATATACCTTCATTTGAAGTAGTAATCCTTGAAGATGCAGAACGATTTTTCCAGTAATTGTTTATCATCTGGTCCATATCATAATTTTGATAATCGGCAAATGATAAAACCTTTCTTTCTATTACTAAATCTCCAATACGTTTTATTAATATGTACTCATTATTCTTTTCATCGTATAGAATTTCTGTTGTGATATTGGAAGGGTCTTGAAGATGCATTGGACTTGTTCCCTCAATACCATAGCGAGTACTGTCAGGATTAATTACATAAAGGGGAAACGCATTTGCATAACCCTTTGTGGCAAAAAACATAGAAACCAAAATAACAATAAGATAAGAGGGTCTTAAGTTATTATTTATTATCTTCATCCAAAATTCTTACTATAATACTTTTAATGCTTGTTTAATAAGTAATTCTACACTTGCATCGGGATTACTCTGAACAATCTTTTCTAATGCTCTTTCCACAATCAACTTACTAAAGCCCAATGTTTGTAATGCTAATAACGCCTCTTCTTTATTTTTATTGTTTACAGTATTTGTATTTAAAATTTCTATATCTAATTTTGATAATTTATCCTTTAATTCCAAAACTACTCTTTGAGCTGTTTTTACGCCAATACCTTTTACTTGTTTCAAAGCATTAATATCTTCTTTCACAATGGCATTGTGTAGTTCATCGCCATTCATTGATGAAAGCATCACTCTTGCAGTATTAACACCAACACCATTAACAGAAATCAAATGACGAAACAGCTCTCTTTCCTTTGCTGTAAAAAAACCAAAAAGCTGTTGAGTATCTTCCCTAACAACATAATGAACAAGTATTCTACCTGCTTCCATTGTCTTAATTTCAGAATATGTTGTCAAGCTTATTTCTATCAAATAACCAACTCCATTAACATTTACTATTAAAGTAGATGGAGTTTTATTTTCAAATTTTCCTTCAATAAATTCGTACATATCAATTAAATTTAGAAACAAAATTACTTATAATTTCTCTATTAATGCCTATTCTAATAAAAGAATTTCATCGGCATAATAGCTAATTTCTGCATAATAATCTTATAATTTTACTGCAATTATAGTTATCTCACATTCAAAAAAGCGGCTTTTCCCTACTAAAAAAGCGGCTTTTTCTATATCAAAAAGCGGCTTTTTCTTATCAGAAAAGCCGCTTTTTTGATTCTCGCATAGTTATAATTAGTGGTTAATTGTTAGTGATTAGTGGTTAATTGTTAATGATTGTCCTCCTTAAAGTCATTAATGTCCTTAATGTCCTTAAAAAAAACTTTAAGAAATATAATCTGAAACCTGCTCAATATTAAGAGATATTTGTTCTCCTGTGTTCATATTTTTCAAAACAAGTATTCCTTGTTCCATTTCCTTTTCTCCAAGTAGTGCTACAAAAGGTATGTTTTTTTCATTAGCATATTTCATCTGTTTTTGAAGTTTTGTCTCTTCAGGATAAATCTCTGTTTTTATTCCTTTTTGACGTAGTGCTTTGGCATACTCTAAACATTTCTTTACTTCTTTTTGACCGAAGTTAGTAAACATAAGTGTTGTTGATGCGGAAATTTGTTCTGGGAAAAGATTTAATTGTTCCAAACAGTCATATATCCTATCTGCCCCAAAACTAATCCCTACTCCACTAACATCTGGAAGTCCAAATATTCCTGTTAGATTATCATAACGTCCTCCTCCAACAATGCTTCCCATTTGAACATCTTTACTCTTTACCTCAAATATTGCTCCCGTATAATAATTCAATCCTCTTGCAAGTGTAATATCAAAATTAATTTCCAAACTAAGGTTAAGAAGATTAATATTTTCAAAAACTTCTTCTAATTCCAAAATACCTTTTTGACCTATTTCAGAATTGGACAGTAGTTTTTTTAGAGTAATTAATTTTTCTTCATTACTTCCTTTAAGATTAAGGATAGGATTGATTTTATTAATATCTTCTTGTGTTAACCCTTTTTCCAAAAGTTCTTCTAATACTTTATCGTATCCTATCTTATCCAGCTTGTCTATTGCAATTGTAATATCAATAAGTTTATCTGGTTTTCCTATAAGTTCTGAGATAGCAGCAAGAATTTTTCTATTATTTATTTTTAATTCTACTTTCATTCCAAGTAAATTAAAAACCTCATCTATTATTTCGCAAAGTTCTACTTCATTTAAAAGAGAATTACTACCTATGATGTCTGCATCACATTGATAAAACTCTCTATATCTTCCCTTTTGAGGTCTATCTGCTCTCCATACCGGTTGAATTTGATAACGTTTAAAAGGAAATGTAATATTATTTCTATTATTTACAACAAAGCGAGCAAAAGGAACTGTCAGGTCATAACGTAAACCTTTCTCTGCAATTTTATTTGTTAGCTTTTTATAGTCTTGCTCATTATTAAGGTCAATTTTATCTAAGAAATTACCACTATTAAGTATTTTATATATCAACCTATCTCCTTCTTCTCCATATTTTCCCATTAGAGTTGAGAGGTTTTCCAAGGCAGGTGTTTCTATTTGAGAAAAACCATGCAAACGATATACTTTTTCTATTGTATTGAATATATAATTTCTCTTATTCATCTCTTGAGGAAGAAAATCTCTTGTACCTTTAACTACATTATGGTTCATTTTAGTAAAAATTTTTATTAGTAAAATCAAAAATTACATCACAACAAAAAACTCGCATTAAATATAGGCTAAATCAAGCTTTTACAAGTTCAATATTTCGTTTGCAAAGATAGTATTTTTTCTCTTTATAATTTTTTTTTTGCATTTTTTTACACCTTTTCACTTACTTTTTTTCAAATTTGGTTGTTATTATGGTTGAAAGGATTTTTAAGAATGAAAAAATATTTTTTAGTCAGCTTATTCCAATTAGAAAAATTATTATATATTTGTAAAATCAAAAATAATGTAGCGATATGAAAAAATTAGTTTGTATTTTATTATTAGCAGTTGGATTTATGATACCCAACATAGCCAAAACACAATCTGTCCACTTGCTTAATGCCACAAATCATGGGAAAACAATAACTACTTGCGATGCAATATTAGCTGATGATGGTGGCACATTATACAATTATGACACCAATAAATCTTATTGGATGGCTTTTTGTCCTGCAACACCTAATTCAAGGATTTCTATGAAGTTTGAACAATTTGAAATTGACCCTTCAGACAAAATAGAAATATTCTCAGGCGTTGGACTTGGAGGCTCAATTCATACAACTCCAGACAATACTCCATTTTTCACTAATAATGATTTACTCGGACAAACAGTTATGGCTTATGTTTCTGACTCAACAGGTTGTTTAACAATTCATCTTGTTTCAGACGGAGAAAATACAGCTCCTGGATTTAAGGCTAAGATTGAGTGTGTTAGTTATTGCCAACATCCTATAGCTGCATTAGATACATTCTTTTATAAAATAAACCCTGATGGTTCAAAGATTTCTTTTCCTATTCGTAATTGCATTGATACATTAAGAACTGATAGTGTAAATTATACTTTAGTACATTATAAAGCAATTGACTTATGTGAAAATGATTCAATAGAAATTGTTGCAAAACCTGTCTTTCCTGATAGTGCCTACGGTTATCCTCAAGATATTTCAACCTGTCATTTTTATTGGAGCTATGGAGATATGTTTTTTGACACTATATCATTTAACAATCATACTTTTCATAGTTGGGCGGAAGTTAGTGGATATGATTTAGCACTTGTTGTTGAAGACACTCTAAACGGAGGTTGTAAAAGTAGAAATCCAATAGACGTGCGTGTAAGAATTGCACAAAACCCTATCAAAACTGTTTCTCCAATACCGGATATGTGTTCGGGAGAAGTTTTTGAATTTATTGTAGGCTACGCAGGAAATAGTTCTATTGCATTAGATTCTATAGTTTTCAACAGGGGAGCTACCCAAAGATTTGATAGTATTGTATTTATTCCTGACGGACCAAACTGCGAGCAACCTTGTTATGAATCTCCTGTAACCTTTGATGAGTTTACACCTGGAGCTCTTATTAGTAGTGTTGATGATATATTAAGCGTTTGTATTAATATTGAACACTCATTTATAGGTGACATTAGTATGGAGATTGTTTGTCCTAATGGTAGTAGTGCTATATTAAAACATTTTACCCATCAAGGTGGAGCTTATTTGGGACAACCTATTGATGATTCAGGAACAGGATGTAATCCTGCAACAAATCCTATGGGTATTTGCTGGACATATTGTTTCTCTAATCAATATCTAAATGGCCAAAGAGGCATCATTAACGGGACAAACATGGGTTCTCCTATTGACTCAACTCATATTTTTGATACCACTGGATACTTCCAAACTCCAGTTCCAAATGCTACAAGTTTTGCTACAGGTTGGGAAGTAACCGACCTTAATGGTTTTAGTCCTTTAATTAATTGTCCTTTAAATGGAGAATGGAAAATTAGAGTTTGTGACTATTGGGGAATTGATAATGGATGGGTATGTTGGTGGGATATGTCACTTGCTCAAGGTTCTATGGCTAATTGGGATTATCAAGTTCCTCTTGATACAGTAATGTTAACAGGTCCTTTTGTTATAGGAAAAACAGATACATCATTACTCCTTGCTCCTCCAATTGATGATTGTGGGTCATATACCTATGATGTTCATATTGTTGATGATTTCCAATGCGTTTGGGATACTATAACTAAGCTTGAAGTTGTTTGTACTCCTCAAGTTAATTTAGGAGAAGACATTACAATATGTGAACAATTAGATGCAGTTCTTGATGCAGGAAATGCTGGTGCTACAGAATACTTATGGGAACCTACCGGAGAAAAAACACAAACAATTAACATCTCTATTCCACCTAATGCTAATAATATTATAACTTATATTGCTCAAGTTATGAATAGTAATGGAAGTCTTAAATGTTATGGGCAAGACTCAATAGATATTATAGTTACTCCTCCTGGTTTAGCAGCATTCAATACTTCCCCTCTAATCTTAGAAGGTTGTGAACCTTTCAACTTCCAACTAATTAGCAATTCAACTAATGCAGACTATATAGAATGGACTGTTGGACAAATAAAATCAAATCTACCTAACCCAACTTTCTCATTCCCTTATGGAACTTATGATGTAAAACTAAAAGTAAGAACTGAATTTGGTTGTGTTGACTCAATAGTTCAACCAGAAATGATACATGTGTATAAATCTCCAACTGCTGACTTCGGATGGCAACCAACCAACCCTTCTTCAACAGCACCATTTGTTAACTTTATTAACCAAACAACTCCTTACGATATTTCAAATCAATATTTATGGAAAATTCAAGCAGCCAAAAATAGTGACCTTAGAGAAAATGTTTTTGGAATGGAGCCATCCTACACATGGAAACCAATACCTGGAAATAATGTTGTTGGAGACTATAAAGTTACTCTTGATGCTTACACAGTAAATAATGGACCAAGTGGAATTATTTACGAATGCCACGATACTATTACCAAAGTAATTACAATTATTAATGATAGTTTGATGTTCCCAAGTCTTGTTACACCAAATGGCGATGGTATTAATGATGTGTTTATTATCAGAAACCTTGTTGATGGTCAATCGTTCCCAGACAACGAACTTATTATATACAACAGAAATGGTAAACGTATCTTCTTCATTCAAGATATTAGGTCTGAAAAAGAAGCATGGGACCCTAATAAAACAAATACACCTGATGGCACCTATTTCTATAAATTCATAGGACGAGGACCTACCAAAAACGTAGAGTTTAATGGCACGGTCGAGGTCATGAGGTAAAGTAATGGTTAAACAATAGCATGAAAGGAGAGGCAAATAAAACCTCTCCTTTTCTTTTTTAGAGAAATATCTTTTCTTTAAAATTTAATAACCTTAACTTAAATAAAAATAAACGGCACTTAAATAAAATTATCTGGGAGATAATTTTACAAACTCCCTATTTAATTTCTATTATCTAAGGTTTATTTTTTCTCAATGCCTTCTACCTCTAATAAAATTTGTATATTTGCAGTAAATTACTTTTTACTAAATTAATAAATTAGAATTTTATGAGAAAGAACATTGTTGCAGGTAACTGGAAAATGAATCTTGGCTTTGATGAAGCTGAAGATTTAATTGATCAAATCAATGAAGAGTTGGGAGATTTTAGTGCTAAACCAACTGTAATTTTATGCCCTCCTTCACCTTATTTAGAACTCACCTCCGATATGGCTGCAGAGGAAGGATTATTTGCTTGTGGAGCACAAAATGTTGCTCAATGGAATAATGGTGCTTACACTGGAGAAGTATCAGCTCAAATGCTTGATTCTATTGGAGTGGAGTATTGTATAGTTGGACATAGTGAAAGAAGAAAGTATTTCAATGAGACTTCAAAAGAAATTGCTGAAAAGGTTGACAGACTAATGGAAAATGATATTATTCCAATATTCTGCTGTGGAGAAGCCTTAGAAGAAAGAGAAGCTGGAAAACATTTTGAGATTGTGGAAAATCAAGTTAAAGAATCTCTTTTCCATCTTTCTCAAGAACAAATACTTAATATAGTTATTGCTTATGAACCTGTTTGGGCAATTGGAACTGGCAAAACAGCAACAAGTGAACAAGCTCAAGAAATGCATGCTCATATTCGTTCTCTTTTAGAAAAGAAATACTCAAAAGAAGTTGCTCAAGAGATTTCTATTCTTTATGGAGGAAGCTGCAATAGCAAGAATGCCAAAGAATTATTTGCAAATAAGGATGTTGATGGTGGCTTAATTGGAGGTGCTTCTTTGAAAAAAGATGACTTTATTGCCATTATTAAATCTTTCTAAACAATAAACATTAGAAAGACCTAATGATTTACATTGAATTAGAACTTAAATTAAGTTCTACGGACATTTATTCCGATGTTCTGCAAAGTGAATTATGTGATATTGGATTTGAAAGTTTTTTAGATAAGGAAGATGGATTTTTTGCATATTGTCAAAAAGAAATCTTTTATAAAAATGATTTAAATTCTCTATTAGATACATTTAAAGTAAATAACCCTTCCGTTTTGGTTACTTACAAAACAAAAGAAATTCAGCAGCAGGATTGGAATAAGGAATGGGAGAAGTCTTATGAGGCTGTCTTGGTAGATGAATTTTGTTATGTTAGAGCAAGTTTTCATCCTCCAATGCCAAATGTTGAATATGACATAGAGATTTCTCCCAAAATGTCCTTCGGTACTGCACATCATCCAACAACCTATCAAATAATTCAACTCCTAAAAGATGAGCATGTAGAAGGAAAAGACGTTATGGACATGGGTACAGGAACGGGAGTTTTGGCCATACTTTGCAAAATGAAAGGAGCAAAAAGTGTTGATGCTTGGGATAATGACCAGTGGGCTTTTGAAAATGCAAAAGAAAATGCTCTAAGAAACAATGTTGAAGTAAATGTTCTTTTGGCTGACGCAACAAAGTTAACTAAGACTTATGATTTGTTTATTGCCAACATTAATAGGAATATACTTTTGCAGGATATGGCTACATATTCCAATCATTTAAGAAAAGGAGGCACATTGATGTTGAGCGGCTTCTATGATTCTGATGTTGAAATATTGAAAAACAGTGCAAAAGAAAATAATTTGGAACTAATTACTCATTTGTCAAAAGAAAATTGGGCTGCATTACGTTTTATAAAGAAATAATTATTCAAAATGAATAAGAGAGTATTCCTATTAGTTTTAGTGCTTTTTATAAGCATAAGTTCTTTTGGTCAAAGATTTAAAGCTTTTTCTGAAAATCCTGACTCCTACATTTCAGAATTAACAGAATTCTATTTGTCGGACGCCAATATGAAAAAGGATAAGCAAAAAGAGTATGAGGCTCTTATCCTTCAATATACAGACGTGTTTAATGCTATGCCTGTGCAACAAAAGAAGGATGTTATGAAGCTTTCTAATCTTATGCTTAAAAAGCGTGTTCGTCCTTTGCCTGGGTTTTACGAATTTATTGAAACTCAAATTGCCTTTAAGAATACTAATCAATCCAACGAAAGCTTTAACCAATGGTTTAAAGGGCTTTTTTGGACAATTGAGTCTTCAACATTAAGAGGAATTAATAATGCTCTTAACTCTTCTTTGAATTTAGTAAAATACAATACCCTCTATTCTACCAAAATAGTTGATTGGACTGTAAAACATAATGGATACACTTTAAGGATAGACACTTTAAGAGGACCTTATGCTGATTTTTCTTCAGAAATAGATTTAACCTACTCTTCTCAAAAAGACTTTAATACAATTTATTCAACCAAAGGAAAATTTTATATTGTAGAGCAAAGTTTTGAAGGAGTTGGAGGCAGGATTGACTGGACAAGAGCAGAGCTTAAAAAAGACCAAGTTTATGCTGAGTTATCCAAATATAATGTTTCTCTAAAAAGAGCAGCAATTATTGCTGATTCAGTTCTTTTTACTAATAAGGAATATTTTCAACATAAGCTTTCAGGAACTCTTGAAGACCAATGTTCCGATAAGGTTGGAGATGTTACATATCCTCGTTTCTTTTCCTATAAAAGAGAAGAAATTATAAAAAATGTTTTTCCTGATGTTGATTACGTTGGTGGCTTTACTCAACAGGGAGGAAAGTTTTTGGGATATGGAACAGTGGCAGAGCCAGCTGAATTGGTTATTAAAAAAGATGGAGCATTATTTTGTAAGGCAAAAGCTATTGTTCACCCTTTTAGTCAAGATGGAATTGCATCAAAAGATTGTCAAGTAACTTTTTATCTTAACAAAGACTCTATATATCACCCAGGGTTATTATTTAGATATAATCAAAATCAAAAAGAAATAGCTTGCATTAATAATAAAGAAGGTATTTCTGCAAGTCCTTGGGTTGATTCCTATCATGCAATAGATATATATACCGAAGCAGTTTATGCCAAATTAGACGGGCATACTTTAGAGTTCACTTCTATTAAAGCTCCTTCCAATAGTGTTTCCTTTGCTTCTTTTGAATCAAACAACTATTACACAGAAGCAAAATGGAATAAGATACAAGGAATTGATGAAATAAGTCCAATATATAGAGTAAAAGGATTTGTTGACAAATATAAGAAAAGAGTAATCCCTGTTAAAGAATTTGCACGTTATATTGGTTTAGACGAAACTCAAACGGAGGTTATGCTTATGCAATTAGCCATTAATGGTTTTATTAATTATGAGTCATATCGTAAAACTGCTATCGTTAAGGAAAAAATCTTTGATTATATTAAAGCTAACACCAAGAAACAAGACTATGATAATATGCGTTTTGTTTCTTCTACCAAAAATTCTGCAAATGCTGTTCTGAATATTTTTGATATGGATTTAAGGCTATATGGTATTGAGACTTTTTCTTTATCCGATACTCATTTTGTTAATATTGCTCCAAGTAATGGAGAAATTGTAATGAAGAAAAACAGGAGCTTTGAATTCAATGGAAGGGTTTCTGCAGGAAGATTTAATATGGGAGGAGAAAGATGTTATTTTGACTATGAAAAATTTGCACTTAATCTTCCAAAGATTGATTCATTGGCTTTCTTTGTTCCATTATTTGAAGATACCAATAAAATAGTTAGAATTCAAACACCTCTTCAAAACTTAGTTTGTGAAATTTTGATTGATGAGCCGAACAATAAGAGTAGTATAAAAAAGATTGAAGGTTATCCTATGTTATCTTCTTTGGAGGATTCTTATGTTTATTACGACCAGCCAAAAATTCAAAATGGAGCATATATTAGAGATAAGTTCTATTATAAATTAGACCCATTTAAGATTAAAGACCTAATGACCTTCAAAACAGATAGTATTAAATTTACAGGTGTTTTGAAATCAGCAGGAATATTCCCTGATATAAAAGAGCCATTAAAGGTAATGAGAGATTATTCTCTTGGGTTTATTATTCAAACATCTCCTTCCGGTATGATTGCCTATGGAGGAAAGGGTAAGTTCTATAATAGAATAGACTTAAGCTTACAAGGACTTTTGGGAGCAGGTTATTTGGAATATATTGCATCAAGAAGCGATTCTAAAATGTTTGTATTCCTTCCTGAGTCAATGAATGCTATTACTGATAAGTTTGTTTGTTCCAATAAATCACAAGTTGAATTTCCAGAAGTTAGTGTTACAGAAACATCTGAAAAATGGTATCCATACGAGGATTATATGGTGGTTAATCAAAGAGAAGAGCCTTTCTTAATGTTTTCAGGAGAAGCATTTCATTCTGGCAGCCTAATTGTTAGACCAAGTGGTTTAAGTGGCAAGGGTATTAATAAGGCAGGTGAAATGATTGTTGAATCAAATAACTTTTTATTTAAAAATATTAGCTATAGTGCCGATACTTCCAACTTTACATTAAATTCTCTTAACGAAAACGATGTAGCTTTCAATGCAAAAGGAGTTAAAGCATTAGTTAATTTTAAGACAAGAAAGGGAGAATTTACTTCAATGGAAGGAGTAAAACCATGCGACTTAACTTATTTGCAATATGTATGTGAGGTAGATAAATTTGATTGGTTGATGGATGCAAAGGAGCTTGCACTACTAAACTCCAAAAGTGTTGAAGCTGGTGATTTTGCAACAAAAGATTTAAGGAGTTTAATTGCATTAGAACAACCTGGAGCAAAATTTACTGCAATAAGCCCTTCACAAAAAAATCTAACCTTCAATTCTGTTCATGCAACACTAAGTCTAAAATCCAATAAACTAACTGCAAATGAAGTCTTTTTAATAAGAAGTGCTGATGCTGCTATTCGTCCAGGGGATGCAAGTTTGATAATTCGTCCAGGTGCACAAATGGATACAATTGAAGATGCTAAGATATTAGTCAATACTGAGAACAAACTTCATCAATTCTACAATTCAAGAGTACATGTATTTTCTTCCACTCTCTATTCTGCAAATGGATATATTGACTATATAGACGAAAACAATAAAAAGCATCCTATCTTTATGTCAAAAATTAATCCTGACCCTTTAGAAACAAAGGCTACTGGAGTTATTAGCAAAGAATATGCAATAAATCTTAGTCCTGCATTTTTATTCTTTGGAAATGTTCAAGTGGATGCAAAAGATACTAATTTCCTTTTTGATGGAGGCTTACAGCTTACTCATAACTGCAACGATAATCTTGCTTGGATAAAGTTTAAGTCAAGAGTTGATGCAAAAGAAATCTATATACCAATTCCTGAAGCTCCTCTTTCAATTGATGGACAAAGGATAACTGCCTCTTTGCAATTTAATCCTAAAAACTTAGAACCTCGTTCTGCTTTCCTGACAACAGATATTGAGGGCGACAATACATTTATGAAAGCCCAAGGTTTCTTAACATACGATAAAGCTTCAAACGAATATAGGATTGCTTCTATTGAAAAGTTAGAAGATATGAAAGAAGCCATAGGAGATTATCTTGTTATGAATAAGACAAGCTGCGACGCTAAGGGGCAAGGTATGATTAGTCTTGGAATGAAAAAAGGCAGAGCTGTTTCAATGAATAATTATGGAGAGATAAAAATAAATAATAATAATTCTACTGCCGAAATCAACACAAGTCTTGCTATTCGTTTCCCATTTAACCAACAAGCCTTAGACTATATGGGAGTTGAACTCTATGAGGATATGAACCTAACTCCTATTGAACTTGAAACATCAAAATATAAAGACCAATTAGTTGCTTTATTTGGACAGGAAAAAGGAACAGAATTATTTGAAGAGTTATTAATAACAGGAGAATGGAAAACCATACCTAAAGATATGGACTACACTCTCTACTTCTCCAATGTTAGGATGCAATGGGACCCAATACTAAACTCTTATGTCTCTTATGGAGATGTGGAACTTAGTATGGTTGGGAAATATCAAATAAATAAAATCATAAGGGCTAAAATTCAACTTCTCAAAACAGCACTTGCAAATGAAATAAGAATTTATGTTGAAGCTAACCCTGACCATTGGTATTTCTTTTCTTATAATGGTGCTGCAATGAGTGTTTCATCTTCTCATGAAATATTTAATGATTATATTAAGGCTGTTGCATCAAAAGATAGAGAGTTTAAAGAACAGGACGGAAAGATTTATACTTATCGTTTGGCTACTCCTAATGAGAAAAGAGATTTTATAAGAAGAGTAGAAAAGATAGATTCTTTTGAAGATAAAGAAAATAATGATAAAGAATAATAATTTATAATACTATGGATATAATTCACTATGTGATGCTAGCCTTAGGGTGCATAATGGCTTATTTAGTTGGGTCAATTCCATCAGCTGTTTGGATAGGCAAGTCGTTTTATGGAGTTGACGTAAGAGAAAAAGGAAGTAAAAATGCAGGAGCAACCAATACAATAAGAGTACTTGGTCTTTTACCTCGATTATTTGTTCTTTTAACAGATGCATTAAAAGGATGGTTTGCTGTTTATCTCGGAAACTTTTTCGGACGTTTCTATACAGAAATATGGGGAATGGTTTCTGGAGCAGAATATCTAACCTACTACAAACTATGCTTAGGAGTTATAGCTGTTATTGGTCATGCTTTGCCTTTATATGTTGGTTTCAAAGGAGGAAAAGGAGTAGCAACAATGCTGGGAGTTGTAATTGGTGTATTTGAACATCTTCTCCCTCTTATCCTTTTAATCTTTATCATAACCTTTATCTTATCCAAATACATATCCTTAGCATCAATAACTACTGCCATTGCCTTCCCTATCCTATATGTAACCTGTGGTCACTGGCTAAACTATCAAGTTTATACCCCTTTAATATTTTTTACTATCTTTGTTGCAATATTTATTACCTTTACTCATCGTAAGAACATTAAAAGGTTATTGAACAATGAAGAACCCAAATTTAAGTTTAAGAAAACTATTGACGAACAAGTAGAAAACAATAAATAAAAAAAACAATTAAAAAAATGAAAAAGACAATTTTACTTATGCTAAGCACAGCATTAATATTAGGAAGTTGTTCAAAGCAAGATAAAGACATTGCTAACAACCCCCTAATTAAAGAGTGGAATACTCCTTTTGGAACTCCACCTTTTGAAGAGATTAAAACATCTGATTATCTTCCTGCATTCCAATATGCAATTGAAGTTCATGAAGATGAAATCAAAGCAATTATTGAGAATAAGGATACTCCTAATTTTCAAAATACAATTGCAGCTTATGATTATAGTGGAGAACTTTTATCAAAGGTTGCAGGAGTATTTTTCAATATGACTGCTGCAAACACAAATGAAGAAATCCAAAAACTTGAAATAGAGATTGGACCAATGCTTGCCAAACATAGTGATGAAATCATTATGAATGCTAAGCTTTTTGAAAGAGTTAAAAAGGTTTGGGATAATAAGGACAAAGAAAACCTCAACCAAGAACAAAAGATGTTACTTGAAAAGACCTACAAAAGATTTGTTCGTTCAGGAGCATTACTTTCAAAAGACAAACAAGAGAGCCTAAAAAAGATTAATGGAGAAATAAAAACCTTAGAATCCAACTTTTCTTCCAACACTCTTAAAGAAACTAAGAGCTATGAACTTGTTATTGACAAAAAAGAAGACCTAAAAGGACTCCCACAGTGGTTAATTGACCAAGCTGCTTCAACAGCAAAAGAAAAAGGCAAGGCAGGTAAGTGGGTATTTACATTAGATAATCCTTCAGTATTTCCTTTCCTTCAATTTTCTGAAAAAAGAGATTTAAGAGAAAAGATTTTCACTGCAAAGAATAATCGTGGTAATAATGGAAACGAAAATGATAATAAAGAAATCATAAAAAAACTTGCTAACCTAAGAGCTCAAAAGGCAGAACTATTGGGGTATAAAACCTTTGCTGACTATGTTTTGGAAGAAAGAATGCAAAAAACACCACAGCAAGTATATAACCTATTGGAAGGATTGTTGGAATACTCTATTCCTGCAGCTAAGAAAGATGTTGCTGAACTACAAAAGCTCTTAGTTAAGGACCACCCTGGTGCAACCCTTGAACCTTGGGATTGGTCTTACTATGCAAGCAAACTAAAGAAAGAAAAATTTAACTTTGATGCAGAAGAAACACGTCCTTATTTTGAGATAAATAATGTTCGTCAAGGCTGCTTTGATGTTGTTACAAAACTTTATGGACTAACATTTACAGAAAGAAAAGATATTCCTGTTTACAATGAAGATGTTCAAGTTTTTGAATGTAAGAATGAAAAGAACGAACATGTTGGCATTCTTTATTGGGACCCATACACAAGAGCATCTAAGGTAGGTGGAGCTTGGTGTAATAGTTATAGAGAACAATATGTAAAAGAAGGGGAAAAAGTTACCCCTATCATTACTATTTGTTTCAACTATGCAAAATCTCCTTCAGGAAGAACAACCCTTACTGCTGAAGAAGCATCAACAGTATTCCACGAAATGGGACATGCTATTCACGGACTTCTTTCCAACTGTACTTATATTTCAACAAGCGGTACATCAGTGCCAAGAGACTTCGTTGAACTACCTTCTCAAATACTTGAACACTGGTGTTCTAAGCCAGAGGTTTTGAAGATGTTTGCTAAAAACGAAAAAGGAGAAGTTATCCCTGATGCACTTCTAAAGAAGATTAACTCTGTTGGAACATTTGATGTTGCTTACGGAATGACAGAACGCTATGCAGCAGCTTACTTAGATATGGAATACCATGTTTTAAGTTCTAAGGATAAGATTGATGATGTTGTTGCTTTTGAAAAGAAAGCAATGGATAAGATAGGTTTAATCCCTCAAGTTCCTCCACGCTATCGTTCAACCTATTTTTCACATGTATTTAGTGGAGAATATGCAGTAGGATACTACTCTTATGTTTGGTCAGAAGTTTTAGACGCTGACGCATTTGATGCCTTCTTAGAAGCAGGAGATATTTTTGATAAAACAACAGCAGACAAATTCAAAAACGAAATACTTTCAAGAGGAAGTACTGACGATGCAATGAATATGTATGTTCGTTTTAGAGGAAAAGAACCTTCTATTGATGCGGTATTGAGAAATAACGGAATGAAGAAGTAACTTAAAGTTTCTTTATTTCAATCATAAAGACCGAAATAAAAAAGGGAAGAAATTACTTAAACATTTCTTCCCTTTTTTTGTTGTACAGGATTTCTTGCTGTGCAAGCGTTAAACCGATAAATAATCCGGTACTTATTCATATATTACTTTCACTCCTCAAAGATAGTAATTTTATTTATAATACAATGCTTTTAGATGTTTGTTTTTTAATGTTTTGATTAAGATAAAATGTTGCCATAAATTACACGGCGTATCTCGGGCAGAGATATAGCGTATCTCGATGCGAGATACGGCGTGTAAAATATCGAGATACGGCATGTAAATAAAATGCAATAAAAACTCAATCTTTATTATCTTGATTTCTTTATAATTTGATATTGATATATTATTGTATTTATGTCTTTTATTCTTAATTAAAATACTCAACTCCAATTCTGATACATTACTAACTATAACTTAGTACATAGCTAAACTATAACTTAACACATACCTAAACT
This sequence comes from uncultured Bacteroidaceae bacterium, assembly GCA_964346795.1. Classification (GTDB taxonomy): domain Bacteria; phylum Bacteroidota; class Bacteroidia; order Bacteroidales; family P3; genus UBA10566. The sequence goes on along the minus strand of CAYFWD010000004.1, from coordinate 142 downwards.
ATAACTTTGCGTATAGCCAAATTATAACTTTGCATATAGCTAAATTATAAGTTTACTCATAGCCAAACTATAACTTAACATATAGCTAATCTATAAGTTTACTCATAGCAAAACTAAGGTTTACTTATAGCTAAATTACTAA
>CAYFWD010000003.1:8350-52892 GCA_964346795.1 uncultured Bacteroidaceae bacterium | reverse complement strand
AGGTCTAACTTGTCAAAAATATCATCTAATAAAAGTATGGGCTTAATCTTCGTTCTTTTAAATATATACTCAAACTGTGCAAGCTTCAAAGCCAAAAGAAATGATTTTTGCTGTCCTTGAGAAGCATATCTTTTAACAGAACAACCATTCATTATCAAACCCAAATCATCTTTATGTATTCCAATTGTGGTATATTTTAATATCCTATCTCTTTCCAACGATTCCAAAAGCAAATTTTTATAATCCTTTTCCAAATCATCAGAAACATACTCTAAACTAACAATTTCTTTTTCTGAAGATATGTAATTGTAGTAATATTGAAAAATAGGAGAAAATTCCTCAATAAATGACTTCCTGCGAGCGTGAATAATAGTTCCATAATTAATCATCTGATTATCCCAAACCAGCAAAGAATTAATATTAAAGGTATTGGTTTTATAGAAATGTTTTAATAGAGCGTTTCTTTGTACTAAAGCCTTATTATATTTTATTAGATTGTCTAAATATAGATTATCAACCTGCGAAATAACTAAATCTAAAAACTTCCTTCTTAGTTCACTCCCCCCTATTATTAACTCTTGGTCGGAAGGAGTTATCATTACCAATGGAATCTTACCTATATGTTCAGAAAAACGAGAATATTCCTTATCTTCACATTTGAAAAGCTTCCTCTCCCCTCTTTTCAACACACAAGAAAATTTCTCTATGCCATTATTATCAAAATCATAAAAACCATGAATGGAAAAGAAAGTCTCATCATGCTTAATATTATTGGCATCAATTACATTAAAATAACTCTTGCAAAAAGAAAGATAGTGAATAGAATCAAGAATATTTGTTTTTCCAACACCATTCTCTCCTACCAAGCAATTGATTTTCTTACAAAAACTCAATTCCGCTTGATTAATATTCTTGAAATTATTTAGTTTTAATTTATTGAGATACATTCTTGCATTATTTCTTCCATTAACCATCTTGGAGTGGAGGTAGCACCAGAAATTCCAACAGTTTTAAAACCTTCAAACCACTCCTTTTTAATATCTTCTTTCTTTGAAATCAAATAAGTCCTTTCTTTATACTCCTTACATAAATTATAAAGATACATGCCATTAGAACTATTCTTCCCACTTACAAACAAAAGCACATCAACCGTATCGGAAAATTCAATCAATTGTTTTGAACGAGAAGAAACCTTACCACAAATAGAATTTGTAATAATTGGCTGCTCTTTATTTTCATTGAAAGTTTTATATCTTAATGAAACCTCTTCACAAATCGCATTATAATCTTCCTTACTCATTGTAGTTTGAGAAAAAATATGGATAGGTTTCTTAAAATCAATCAAATTCAAATCCTCTATTGAGCTAATAACGATAGCTTCATTATTTGTCTGTCCAACCAAACCCACAACTTCTGCATGACCCTTCTTTCCAAAAATAACCACCTGCCCTCCTATTTCTTTCATTTTCAAATATCCCTTTCTAACATTTTGTTGTAGTTTTAAAACAATGGGGCATGTAGCATCTATAATTTCAATATTATTCTTTTTAGCCAAATCGTAAGTTGATGGAGGTTCTCCATGTGCTCTAATCATTACCTTAGTGTTGTTTAGAGTCTTCATTTTTTCAATATCAATTACCTTTAGACCCAATTTTGCCAGCCTTTCCACCTCCATATTATTATGTACAATATCCCCAAGACAATAAAGCATCTCATTATCTTTAAGTTGTTTCTCCACCAAATTAATTGCCGACACAACACCAAAGCAAAATCCCGCCAAAGGCTCAATCTTAACTATCATCACTCACTAATTCATTATATAAGTCAAAAAAATAACCTATAAATTAATATGCAAATATATAAAAAAAAGCTCATCAAATCCCCATTGGTTTAAAAAACGAAAAATAAACTAAGGTTAAAGAAAATTAAACGGCACTTCTTTCAAAAAAGACGGCGGATAAATAAATTTATCTAGGATATAAATTTACAAAGTCGGTATTTAATTTTATTTACATAGACAATTTTTCTCAATTTTAAAGATTTGAAAATAAACTAAGTCTAAATTGAGCATACTTAATTGAAATAAAAAAGAGGTAACCCCAAAGACTTACCTCTCATATGATTAAATAAATTTATATGTTTTTTAGAATTTGACTGCTAATCCTGCACCAGCCATTTTTACACCATCAAATCCTAATTCTATGTACATTCCGATATTATCAGAAAAGTAGAATTTAAAACCTAACATACTTCCTGCCATAGGTCCTGTATAATTAAAAGCAAAACTATCTTCATCAGTCTTACCATCAAAATCAACATTCCAGAAACCAATACTAAAGTTGTAGAAGAACTCAACCCTTGAACTAAAGTTATAATGCCAAGTAATTTTTGCACCAGCATATAGAGTTGAAAAATTAGCTTGAGCACTTGCAGTTGTGTCAATTTCTCCTCCTAAGTTTCCAAAATCAACTTTTTTAGAATTAAATTTCATACTTCCATAAGCACCCAAAGCACCAACTCCAAATGAGTTCTTTGTTCCTGACCAAAAGCAATACTCGCCATTTAAAGAAAGAGGTGGTACTGATGTTGACATACCTGGCATAATCAAAAAAGGAGAAAGTCCAGAACCAAGTTCTAAAGCAATATTTCCTTTTTGAAAAGCAAGTCCAGAACCTTTTTTCCTTCCTGCATGTTTCCCTCTCTTTTTAGGTCTTCTTGGCTTAGATAAAGAATTGTCTTCTTTAAATGAAAGTTCTGAAGAATTTGTGTTAAATACTAAATCATTTCCTGCATAAGAAGGCATAAAAGAGCAAGCCAGAATGCAAGTTAAGACAAATAGTGAAATTTTTAATTTTGCCATAATGTTTTTAATTATAAAGTTAATAATTTTGATTGCAAAGATAAAATAAATCTTTAATTGTAGTATATTTGCACGACAAAAAAACAAATATATGTTAAACTTTAAGAGAATTACTCCTGAAGATAAAGAGATTATAGATTCATTTTATGAGTATAAAACAATAAAGAATTGCGAGACAGCCTTTGCTAACCTTTGTGCTTATGGATTTATTCTTAATGGAGAATATGCTATTATAGACAATACTTTAGTAACAAGAGTACATTTTGAAATTAACAAAGTTATATGCTATCATTGCCCAATTGGTACAGGCGATAAGGTTTCTATTATTCAAAGTTTGATTGATGATGCAAGAGAAAGAGGTATTGTAATGAAGATGATGATTGATTGTGCAGATATTTTCAAAACACATTTTCAATCTCAGTTCTCTTGTATTCAAAAAAGAGAATATTTTGACTATGTTTATCTAAGGGAATCTTTAGCTACCCTTTCTGGTAAGAAACTTCAGGCAAAGAGAAATCATGTAAATAAATTTATAAAAACTTATAACTATGAATATTTGAACATTGACTCTTCAAATATTCATCTATGTCTTGATTTTGCTAATCGTTGGCTTAATGCCTACACGATAGAAAATCCTGAAAATAGAGATGATTACAAGAATGAGTTAACCGTTATTGAATATTTTGCAAAGAATTTTGACAAGTTGGGAATGATTGCTGGTGCTATTTTGGTTGAAGGCGAAATGGTTGCATTCACTATGGGCTCAAAAGTAAACAATGAAACTTTATGTACTCATATTGAAAAGGCAAACAAAGATTACGATGGTGCTTATGCAATTATAAATAAAGAGTTTGCTATTCATCTCCCTGAAGAATACATTTATATTAATCGCGAGGAGGATTTAGGTTTGGAAGGATTGAGGAAAGCTAAACTTTCTTATAATCCTGTTGAGTTAATAACCAAGACTGTTGCTACACTATTATAAAAATGGTTGAAAAAGTCAAAGAAATATGGAATAATCATTTTGGAGACGATATAGAGTTTCTGAATAAATATTTTTCTGTCTATTTTGAACCAAATAATCTTGTTCTTAATCCTGATTTTAAGAAAAATGGCTTTATTTACATGGCATTAATTGTAAGATATGACTACAAATACTATAATGAAACTCTTTCTATTGGCTATGTTACTGCTGTTTTAACTAATCCAGAACTTAGAAATCAAGGATATTTTAGAATAGCAATGCAAGATGTTTTTAAGAAACTTATGGAAAATAACTTTCCTATTTCCTGTTTAATTCCTGCAACAGAGGAATTACATAAAACCTATATTAGATATGGATATTCTAATTGCTTTACAGAAACAAAAGATAAGGAAAATAACAAATCAATAATTCATAATCAAAAAACCTTTGAACTCTACAATGAGCTTGGTTATGATATAAGTTTATTAAAACCCAATACCAATGCTATGATAAGAATTGTTGATGTTAAGAAGGTTATGGGTGTTTATGCCAAAACAAGTAAAGATGTTGATAAGACTTATAAAATAATAGATAATCAAATCAAAGAGAATAATATATATATTAATATTAAAGATGGTAAAGCTAAGGCTTTGGAGGTTTCTAATGACTATGAAGAAATCTCTATTTCAGACTTAGCTAATTTAATATTTAGTAATAGTTATATGGATTTAATGTTTGACACTTAATAATAAAAATATGAAGACTTTAATTAAAAACATCAAAGAATTAGTACAGGTAGAAGATAGTATAAGAGAAAAGGTTTGTGGAAAAGATATGGCGAACTTAAATACTATCAAAGATGCTTTCTTACTTGTTGAGAATGATAAGATTTTGGATTTTGGAGAAATGAAAAATCTGAAAGAAGAAAAAGCAGACATAGTTATTGATGCAACAAATAGATTAGTTTTCCCTTCTTTTTGTGATTCTCATACTCATTTGGTTTATGCAGGAAGCAGGGAAATAGAATATATTGATAAGATTAGAGGGTTATCCTATGAAGAGATTGCAAAAAGAGGTGGTGGTATATTAAATTCAGCTAAACGTCTTCAAGAAACTTCAGAGGATGAATTGTATGAAGATGCTCAAAAACGATTAGATGAGATTATTATGATGGGAACAGGTGCTGTTGAAATCAAATCGGGTTATGGTTTAAATACAGAAAGCGAACTAAAAATGCTTAGAGTAATTAAAAGATTGAAAGAAAACTCTCCTCTTACAATTAAATCAAACTTTTTAGGTGCTCATGGTGTTCCAATGGAATATAGAGGACGTCAAGGAGATTTTGTTGATTTGATTATTAATGAAATGATTCCTTTGGTTGCTAAGGATAATCTTGCTGATTTTATTGATGTATTTTGCGATAAAGGTTTCTTTACTGTTGAAGAAACAGATAGAATATTAACCCAAGGAAGGAAATATGGTATGCGTCCAAAGATTCACGCAAACGAATTAGACTTTTCGGGAGGTGTGCAAGTTGCTGTTAAGCACGATGCTCTTTCTTGTGACCATTTGGAATTTATTGGAGATGATGAAATAAAATGCTTGCTTAACTCCAACACAATGCCAACAGTGTTACCAGGTGCTGCTTTCTTCTTAAATATGCAACTATCCCCTGTTAGAAAAATGATGAATGCAGGATTGCCAATAGCTATGGCATCTGATTTTAACCCAGGCTCCTCTCCTAGCGGAAATATGCAAACAATAGTTAGTTTTGCTTGTGTTAATTATAGAATGACTCCTCAAGAAGCTTTTAATGCAACAACAATAAATTCTGCTTATGCAATGGGTATTAGTAAAACTCATGGCTCAATAGCAAGAGGTAAGATAGCAAACTTCTACATTACTAAAGAAATTCCTAATTTAGAATATATGCCTTATTATTATGGAACGAATAAGGTTGATAGAGTATTCCTAAATGGTAAAGAATATTTTGTAAAACATTAGAATAACCAGATTTCACAATTAAATCTTAAAAGCCTAAAATAAGCTTAACTTAAAAGAAAGAAGGCTTAGTTTTTTTTCTTTTAAGTTAAGCTTATTTTTAAATATGATTGATTTTTTAATCTTCCTCTATTTCTATTTGAATATTATAAGTTTTATAAATAGGATTAATTATTTGTGCCTTCCACTCATATTCAAATCCCATATTATCCTTACCATAACCCACCACTACTCCATTATTAATATTAGTAATGATTGTGTTTAGAATATTATCTAAATCTACTCCAATAAACTCCTCAGTTACTTCATTAAATTTAAATGGGTAGGTTTTACCAGCTATGTTTTCTCCAATAACATTATAAGTATGAGTTTTTCTTTTAACTTTAAACTCAATCTTATTAGCTAAAATTGTTGTTTTGTTCAATTGACAATTAGTAATCTTTATTTTGACTTCTTTCTTCTTAAATAAAGTTGAAGAAAAAGTTTGGTTTGGTACGATAAATACAAAGCATAAAGCTATTAATACTAATAAATAAATTCTTTTCATAAGATTTAGTTTTAAATTTGTTGCAAATATAGAAAAATAAAATTGATAATTGTCTTTTTTTCAACAAATAATAATTTTAGCATACATCCTGTCAAGCAAATCTATTATCTTTGCAATATTTTCAAAATATAATAAAGAATGAAGAAATTAACTTTAATAGTAATTTTTACCTTGTGTGCATTGATTTCTTTTGCTCAAAAACAAAAAAATGCAGACCTTAATGATATGAAGCTTAATGGACAAGTAAAGTATCTTGAAGAAAGTATTTATGCAGACCTTAACTATGATGAAAAAATTGGACAAAATGAAATTGGTAGTTATGAGTTTACAAAGTTCAATAGGTATGGAAATATTGATGCTTTTCTTTATCGTTCCAAATTTCTATTCTTCCGTTATCAATACATATCAATGAACGAAATTACTCAAGCTGTTCAATTTGATGAAAGAGGGTCTATTGAAAGTATGGAAACCTATACATACGATAATAGTGGTAATAAAATAGAATATATTTATTATGAAAGTGGTGTTGTTGTAAGCAAGACTCAATATAAATATGATGAGAAAAACAATAATATTGCAGCAGTAGCTTTTAAATCAAATGGAGAAAAAGGTACACGATATACATATAAATATGATTCTTTTAATAATAAAACAGAGGCTGTTCAGTATAATTCAAGCGGAGAACTTGTTTCTACTATTACTTATGACTACAATTCTGAAAAGGATGAATATACTTATATTTCTTATTTACCAGACAATGAAATAGAATGGATAAGAAAATACAAATTAGATTCAAATGGTAATAAGATTGTAGAATATAAATATAATGATAAAAATGAGTTGAGAGATAAATGGACATGGGTTTATACTTATGACTCTAAAAACAATTGGATAAAACAAACCGAATATAATGAAGATAATAAAGTATCTAAAATAGTTGAGAGGAAGATAGTTTATTATGGGGATAAAGATGAGGATAAATATTCTCATTGGGATAGTCCTAACTATAAAGGGAAGAAATTATAAAAACGCAAGCCTAATATATAATATATAAATCAGACATTAAAACTGAAAAAGTTTGATTCTTTATTAAATAATTTAAGGAAAAATATCAGTAAGTTTTTTTGAAAAAAGACCTTAAAGTATTCATTTTAGGAAAAAAAATCATATTTTTGCATATTGGAAAATTCGTTTAATTTATTAACTAACTAAAAAGCAATGAGTTTTAGAATTATAGTTCTCGCAAAGCAAGTTCCCGATACAAGAAATGTTGGGAAAGATGCTATGAAGGAAGATGGTACTGTTAATCGTGCCGCTTTGCCTGCTATTTTTAATCCAGAAGACCTCAATGCCTTAGAAATGGCATTAAATATCAAGGATAATATTAAGGGTGCAACAGTTTCAATTATTACTATGGGACCTTCACGTGCTGCCGAAATAGTTCGTGAGGCAATGTACCGTGGTGCAGATAATGGTGTTGTAGTTTCTGACCGTAAGGTTGCTGGAAGTGATACTTTGGCAACTTCCTACACAATTTCTCAAGCAATTAAGAAAATGGGGAAATTTGATTTAGTTATTGCAGGTCGTCAAGCAATAGATGGAGACACAGCTCAGGTTGGTCCTCAAACTGCAGAAAAACTTGAATGTCCTCAAATTACTTATGCGGAAGAAGTAATGGAAGTTGATGAGAAGAAAATTAGGATAAAACGCCGTTTGGAAAGAGGTGTTGAAATAGTTGAAACTTCTTATCCTTGTCTTATAACAGTTCACGGCTCAGCAAAAGAATGTCGTTTTCGTCATGCAAAACGTTTGATGAAATATAAATTAGCAAAGAGCAATTCAGAACTACAAGAACTTGGATTAGACTATTCAAATATCTGGAGTGAAAAACCTTATTTAAAAATTGAAGAATGGTCTGCAGCAGATATTATGGCTGATGATTCTCGTTTGGGGTTAACAGGTTCTCCAACTAAAGTAAAGAAAATAGAAAACGTAGTATTAACACAAAAAGAAAGCAAGGTTATAACCCCTAATGATGAGGATATAAATGAGTTAATGAAAGAACTTATTTCATCACATATTTTAGGATAATTCTTTTTTATAAAGCAAAAGGAGAAAAACAATGAATAATGTATTTGTATATTGTGAAGTTACAGAGGAAAAAACAATTGCCGATGTAAGCTTGGAGCTTGTTTCAAAAGGAAAGAAACTTGCTAATGAACTTGGTGTTAAATTGGAAGCTATTGTGTGTGGAGATGAAATAAAAGATTTAGAGAATATTCTTTATCCTTATGGAGTTGATGTAATTAACTATGCTAAGGATTCAAGATTATTCCCTTATCAAACACTTCCTCATTTTTCAATTCTAACAAAATTAATTCAAGAACAACAACCACAGATTGCTCTATTTGGAGCTACCTCTGTTGGAAGAGATTTAGCACCACGTATTGCATCTTATCTTCGTACTGGTCTAACAGCAGATTGTACAACCTTAGAAATAGGAGACCATACTGAAAACAAAACTGGTAAGGAATATAAGAATCTTCTTTATCAAATCCGTCCAGCTTTTGGAGGAAATATTATTGCAACCATTATTAACCCTGACCACAGACCTCAAATGGCAACAGTTCGTGAGGGAGTAATGAAAAAAGAAATATTTAATGAATTTCACAAAGGAGTTATTAATTTCTTGAAGGTTGAAGATTATGTGAATAATTATGATTTCTGCATAAAGATTATAGAGCGTCATATTGAACAACAAAAGATAAATATTAAGGGAGCTCAAATAATCGTTTGTGGAGGTTATGGAATGGGTTCTAAAGAAAACTTTAACTTAATACACCAATTGGCAGAAGTTATTCAAGGTGAAGTTGGAGCAACTCGTGCAGCAGTTGATGCTGGAATGTGTGAACACGAAAGACAAATTGGACAAACTGGAGTTACTGTTCGTCCAAAGCTTTATATTGCTTGCGGAGTTTCAGGAGCAGTTCAACATCGTGCGGGAATGCAAGAAAGTTCCAAAATCATTTCTATCAACACAGACCCCAAAGCTCCAATTAATACAATAGCTGACTATACCATTATTGGAGTCTTACCAAAGATGATTAAATATTACAAAGCTAATACAAAATAACGATTAAAATAAAATAATTATATGGCTAATTTTTTTAATGATAATGAAAGCTTAAAGTTCCATCTTTCTCATGAAATGATGAAAGAGCTTATTCAATTAAAGGAACGCAATTATGCTGATTACGGAAAATATGACGATGCTCCAAAGGATTATGAGGATGCTTTAGATAATTATGAAAAAGTAATGGAAATTGTTGGAGAAATCACAGGTGAAGTTCTTGCACCAAATGCTGAAAGCGTTGACCAAGAAGGACCAAAGATTGTCAACAATGAAGTAGTTTACGCAAAAGGTACTCAGCAAAACCACGAAGCATTGCGTGATGCAGGACTTTATGGAATGAGTCTTCCAAGACAATATGGTGGATTAAACTTTTCTTATGTTCCTTATGTTATGGCAGCAGAAATAGTTTCTCGTGGAGACTGTGGGTTTGCTAATATTTGGGGGTTGCAAGATTGTGCTGAAACAATTTATGAATATGCTTCAAAAGAAATAAAAGATGATTTCTTACCAAGAATAAATAAAGGTTTTACTTGTTCAATGGACTTAACAGAGCCAGATGCTGGTTCCGACCTTCAAGCTGTTCAATTAAAAGCAACTTGGGATGAAAAGTCAAATTGTTGGAGACTTAATGGAGTAAAACGTTTTATCACAAACGGAGATGCTGACATAAAGTTAGTTTTGGCTCGTTCTGAAGAAGGAACAAATGATGGTAGAGGTCTCTCCTACTTTGTTTACGACAGAAAACATAAGGCCGTAACAATTCGTAGAATTGAGAACAAAATGGGTATTAAAGGTTCTCCAACAGGAGAATTAGTATTTAATAATGCACCAGCCCAATTGGTTGGAGACAGAAAATTAGGACTTATTAAGTATGTAATGTCTTTAATGAATGGTGCAAGACTTGGAGTTGGAGCTCAATCTGTTGGACTATCTGAAGCTGCTTATAGAGAAGCTTTCAAATACGCTCAAGAAAGAGAACAATTTGGTAAGCCTATCCATAACTTTGCAGGAGTATATGAAATGCTTGCAAATATGAGAGCAAAAACCGATGCAATTCGTAGTTTACTTTATGAAACAGCACGAAGTATTGATATATATAAGGCAATTGAAGATAAAGCAAAATATGAATCTATTACTCCTGAAGAAAAGCAAAAACTAAGACAATATCAAAAACTTGCTGATATTCTTACTCCTATGCTAAAACTATTCTCTTCTGAATATGCAAATCAAATAACCTACGATGCTATTCAAGTACATGGTGGTTCTGGATTTATGAAAGACTATGCAGTAGAAAGAATGTATAGAGATGCAAGAATCTTGACTATTTATGAAGGAACATCACAATTACAAGTTGTTGCTGCAATTCGTGGAGTTATAAATGGAGGTTATATTGCCTTAATTAAAGAATATGAAGCAAAAGAAACAAAACCAGAATTTTCAACAATGACGAAAGTTCTTTGCCAAATGAGAGAACGCTTTGAACAAGCACTTGAAAGAGCAAATAGTTTTGGTTCTAATTCTGAATTCTATGATTTCAATTCTCGCCGATTAGTTGAAATGTGTGGCTATTTAATTATGGGACACCTATTAGTTATTGATGCCAATAAAAACTCAATGTTTACTAACTCAGCAGAATTGATGGTTCGTATGGGACAAAGTAAGATAGAAGAAGCTGCTTCATTTATTATGAACTTTGAAGAAGCTGCAATTGCTAAATATAAATTAGCTGGTGATTGCAAAGTTTGTGTAGAATAATAAGATTTTTAAGTAAAAGAAAAATGGGACATATTAATTTATGTCCCATTTTTTATTTTTATCAATAAAACTACTTTTATTTAGCGTAATTTACCGAACGAGTTTCTCTAATTACTGTAACCTTTATCATTCCAGGGAATACCATTTCTGCTTGAATTTGCTTAGAAAGATCCATTGAAATTTGATTTGCCTCTTGGTCAGAAACTTTTTCAGCAGCAACAATAACTCTTAATTCTCTTCCTGCTTGAATAGCATAAGTCTTTATTACTCCAGGGTAAGACATTGCTATTTCTTCTAATTTATTCAAACGATTGATATAAGCTTCAACTACTTCTCGTCTTGCACCTGGACGTGCTCCAGAAATAGCATCACAAACTTGAACTATAGGAGCATAAAGACTTTCCATTTCTATTTCATCATGGTGTGCTCCAATAGCATTACATATTTCTGGTTTTTCTTTACATCTTTCTGCAATCTTCATTCCTAATAATGCATGTGGAAGCTCTGGCTCATTATCTGGAACTTTTCCAATATCATGCAATAAACCAGCTCTCTTTGCTATTTTAGGATTTAGTCCTAATTCTGCAGCCATTGTAGCACATAAATTAGCTACTTCTCGAGAGTGTTGCAATAGGTTTTGACCATAAGAGGAACGATATTTCATTCTGCCTATCATTCTAACTAACTCGTGATGAAGATTAATTATTCCCAAGTCAATACAGGTTCTTTTCCCTGTTTCAATAATCTCTTGTTCTATTTGTTTTTTTGTTTTGGATACTACCTCTTCAATTCTTGCTGGGTGAATACGTCCATCCGTTACAAGCTTATGAAGAGAAAGTCTTGCAACTTCTCTCCTTACTGGGTCAAAGCAAGAAAGAATTATTGCATCTGGAGAATCATCAATTATTACTTCAACTCCTGTTAAACTTTCCAAAGCACGAATATTTCTTCCTTCCCTACCAATTATTCTTCCTTTTATTTCTTCATTTTCAAGATTAAAAACCGAAACAGTGTTTTCTATTGCATTTTCTGTTGCTGTTCTTTGAATAGATTCAATAATGATTTTTTTTGCTTTCTGATTAGCAGTTATTTTTGCTTCTTCTATAATCTCCATTATCCTGCTTGCTGCATCAGAACGAGCCTCCCCTGTCATAGCCTCAATAAGTTGAGATTTTGCCTCATCTGCTGACAAACCAGCAATCTGCTCTAATTTTTTAACGCTTTTCTGAAAAGTTTTTTCAACCTCTGCTTGACGTGAAGCAAGTATCTCTAATTGTTTATTAAGATTTTCTCTTGCTTGTGTAAACTCATTGTATTTTTTCTGAAACTCCTCAACCTTAAGTTTTAAATCTTGCTCTCTTTGTTTTAGTTTGTTCTCTACTTGAACAACACGATTATTACGTTCTTGAACTTGCTTTTCGTGCTCTGATTTTAGTTGAAGAAATTTTTCTTTTGCTTGAAGCATCTTTTCTTTCTTCAGTATTTCAGCTTTTTCTTCTGCCTCCAATAGGACTTGTGAAGATTTTTTTGTTAGAGATGCTCTAAGTTTGGTAGCAGTTAGCAATATTCCTAATCCTAAAAAAACTATCGCTATTACCACACATACGGTTATTATTGTTACTGTATTCATAAAAATTTAAAGTATTTATTTTGTGTTTATTTATCCATTTATGAAAGATGTATATTGTTTGTTTTTTGTTTGGATAAACTTTGTTAGACTGATAAAATAAAAATCCGCATCCCTTCAAAATGGAGTATTGAAAAACTCCGTTAAACAAGATTTGAGTGCCATTTGCTTCAAACTTCCACTCCATCTTCATTACAGAAGAACCCTTTTGGGGTTGAGGCTTGTTTTGGTCAATATGAGCGTTCCTCGTTTTCGTTTTAGTGTTGAGTTTACAAACTGTTTTTTGAACTGATGCGGAAATATTTTCTTATTATTTCTTATAATATATCTCTTCTTTCTTTTAAAGTATGCTATCTATCTCTTCTAATTTTGCCACCAATTGTTTGTCGCTAAAAAGATTATCTTCCTTAATTTTCATATAAGATGTTACATATTGCAACAATACCATTGCTAAAAGGTCTTGTTTGTCTTTATAAGCGTACATCTTGGCATATTCTTTAATATTAGTTTTTACTGTTTCAACTGCTTTTCTAAATATTTCTTCTTCCTCCCTTTTTACCTTAACCTTATAAATTCTATCTGCTATATCTACACTTATTAAAATATCTTCAGTCATTTTATTTAGAATTTTGTTGCTTTTCAGTTTCTACTATCATCCCCACACATCTATCAATCTTTCGCACCAAGTTATTTATTTTCAGCTTAACGTCAGTTGTATCTAAACTATTTTTTATTGTTTCTCCTAATTTTAATGTTTTTATTTGTTCTTTTAAATTATTAATTTCTTCTGATTGCTCTAACACAATCCTATTTAATTCTTTTTCTTGCGTTTCTAAGCTTTCAATGGTTTTTATTAAACTTTGTTTTTCGTCTATTAATCTTCTTATTTTATAATCAATTCCAGCAATAAGAGTATGTAAATCTTCCATTGTTTTCAAGCTCTACCAACACTGCAAATATAAGAAATATTTTTAATTATTGTATAATTTGTTGGTTTTTTTATTTATTTCTTCTTTTATAACGTATTATTTAACCTCCAAAGTATGTCCCATTCTCTTGACTTTGGTTTTTAAATATTTTTCATTGTATTTGTTTACTCCTACAACTAAAGGTATTGTCTCTATAATTTCTATACCATAGCCTTCGAGTCCTTTTCTCTTAACAGGATTATTTGTTAAGAGTTTAACCTTTGTCGCATTTTGGTCTCTTAGTATTTGAGCTCCAACCCCATAATCTCTTTCATCTGCTTTAAAACCTAATGCAAGATTGGCATCGACAGTATCCATTCCTTGTTCTTGAAGATGGTATGCCTTAATCTTATTTACCAATCCTATTCCCCTACCCTCTTGACTTAAATAAACAACCATTCCCTTACCTAATTTATCAATCATCTCCATAGCTTCATGTAATTGTCCTCCACAATCACACCTGCAAGAACCAAAAATATCCCCCGTAGCACAAGAAGAATGTATTCTAACCGTAATTGGCTCATCTTTTTCCCATTCTCCTTTCTTTAAGACCATATGAGTTGCTGAATTATTTAGTTGAGTATAGGCTATAAGCTTAAAATCTCCCCATTGGGTAGGCAATTTAGCTTCATCCTCACGGCGAATTAAAGTTTCGTTTGCAACCCTATAAGCAATCAAATCTCTTATAGAAATAATCTTAATACCAAACTTCTTAGATATTTCCATTAATTGAGGGAGACGTGCCATTGTTCCATCCTCGTTAAGGATTTCAACCAAAACAGCAACAGGTTCTAACCCCGCCAAACGAGCTAAGTCAACACAGGCTTCTGTATGTCCGCTTCTTTGCAGTACTCCAGCACTTTTTGCTCTTAATGGGAATATATGCCCTGGACGCCCTAAATCTTCTGGACGAGTTTTGGGGTCAGCTAAAGCCTTAATAGTTTTTGCTCTATCACTTGTTGAAATACCAGTAGTACAACCATCACCAAGCTTATCTACAGAAATTGTAAATGGAGTCTCGTGAGAAGAGGTATTATTAGAAACCATCATATCAAGATTTAGTTCTTTACATCTCTCTTCAGTTAGAGGAGCACACATTAATCCTCTTCCGTGAGTTATCATAAAATTTACAATATCTGGAGTGATTTTTTCTGCTGGAAAAATAAAATCCCCTTCATTTTCCCTGTCTTCATCATCAACGCAAATAAGCAGTTTTCCTTTTCTAAAGTCTTCTATAGCTTCTTCAATCGTATTTAATTTAGTTTCCATCTCTTTTTAAAAATTTAATTGGCAAAGATACAATAATTACTCCTATTTTCAATTATTATTTGATATAAATGTGTAAATTTGCACTTTATAAATGTAGTATCAGACTTAATATATGCACTATTTTCAAACCATTACACAAGGAATATTGTTTGGCTTAACCCTTTCCCTAATGGCAGGTCCAGCTTTCTTTTCTTTAATTCAAACCAGCATTAGCAAAGGCTTTAAAAAAGGCTCACAACTTGCAATGGGTATATCTATTAGTGATATTACTATGGTTTTTGTAGCTTGGTATGGATTATCTTCAATTTTTCAAACCCCAAATGCTCAAAAAATATTATCTGTTGTCGGAGGAATTTTTCTTTTAGTTTTTGGTGTCTACACAGCTCTTAAAAAACATATCACTCCTCCTAAGCAACCTAAAGATATTTCAATAAAAACAAAATTTCAATTTAAATACATAGCCAAAGGATTTGCTTTTAACATTCTAAACCCAAGCATTTGGATATTTTGGTTAATACCTATAAGTGTTGCAAGTTCTTTTCCTAAGGTTAATCTTCAAATTACTTTTTTAATTTCTATTTTAGTAACTGTTTTTTGTATGGATTTGGTAAAATGTGCCATAGCATACGAAATAAAACGCTTTATGACAGACAGGGTAATAACCTATGTAAACAGGGTAATTGGTTCTATATTAATTGTTTTTGGAATATATCTAATCCTAACATTATTTATTGATATGTCTCATATAATACCTATAAACAACCAATAATCAAAATAAAAAATAAACAAAGCTTATATAAATTTAAATGCCGACTTTCTCAAAAAAGTCGGCATCTTTTTTTAATTATAAGAAGGTTATTTTTTTTTCTTAGATTTATTCTGTTTACTATAATCTTCAAAGAAAACTCTTCCAGCCTCATAGCCTATATCAAAGAGTTCTTGAGCTTTATCAAAATCTAAAATGGTATATTTTTCTAAGTTTGGAGCAATAACATAATCACACTTATCTGCCCAATAGGTTGTATTACTCGCAATTGAAAGTGCTATTGAACGAGCAAATATATTTACCAAACCTTTTATTTCAGATTGATTGGGAACAGAAACAACATCTACACCAATAATAATATCACATTTCTCATTCAAAAGAGGCTCAACAGGTAAATTCTGCATAACACCTCCATCAATATACATCTCTCCTTCAACTTCTTTTGGTTCATACACAACAGGAATAGATGCAGAAGCAATTACATATTCTTTCAAGAATTTTCCATCTCCAACAAACTTATAAGTAGCTTTATTGAAATTTGTTACACAACAATAAAACTTTTTTTTGAGGCCAGAGAAGTTATTATGACTAATTGATTTATCTAATACCTTTGATAGTTTTTCATGATTAAAGAACCCGCGTCCAAAACTTGAGTTTAGTTTAACTACATTAATTATCTTATTCATATTTTCCTTGTCCACAAGTTCCAATATTTCAATTGGAGAATATCCTGCACAATACATAACACCAATAATTGAACCCATTGAAGTACCTGAAACTATATCAACATCAAACTTATATTCTTTCATTGCTTGCAAAAACCCAATATGAGCATAACCCAAAGCACCACCACCACTTAAAGCTAATCCAATTTTTGGTTTTTTAGACTTAGTTTTTGATTTCTTAGTTTGAGCTGTTGCTTCACTTTCTACTCCAATATTCAACATAATTATTAAAACAAAACTAATTAGTATTTTTAATAAAATTTTTCCTGCCATAAAATATAATAGTACTAATTCTTCTCTAAATTTCTTCTAAGAAACTTATTAGAATCATTAATTTGAAGTGAATTATTATTCATCCAATAAACAAAACCATCTATTTTATCCTTATTATTCTCATACCATTGGTTAAATTCTTCTGTATTTCCCTCTGATAAAAGCCAATAGTTATATATTTCCATGTAACCTGCGTCTTTTATTCGTTTTTGAAAATCAAACAAAATAATAGGATTAGCAATATTATGAGCCTTTTCAAAGTAAATATCAACAAATTTAGTTCGTATTCTATTTAATGAAGCTAAATTAATTTCTTTCTCTCCTAAAGTAGCCTCAAGCATAACTTGCTCATAAACCCTATTACCCCATGGCATCAACGACAAATTCTTACTATCCTCATAAGCTTTTTGCATTTTCTCTAATAAATCATTTTCATTATCTGGATCATAATTAATATTAATTACATTCTTTGCAAAGCTAACTTTCGTTGCTGTATCCCCAAATACTATTTCATTTTTATATGTATTATAAAGCATTTCACTCATTACAGAAGAACGTTTTGATGAAGTTTCAAGGTTTAGAAAAATTTCTCCATATATCATACCCCAAACCTTATAGTCAGAATGGAGAAACAAATGAGCTAATCTAAAATAGTTGGAAGGAAATCGTGGGTCAGCATCTACTCCTTTCTCATACCAATTAATAGCTGTATTATAGTCCTCTTGATTATAATAAACATTACCTGTTTCTAAAAACAACTTTCCTGAGTTAGGAAATCTTTTCAAACCCTCTCCGTAAGTTTTTATAGCCTTTTGAGGATTACCTATATTGTCATAAGCATTTCCAAGCATTTGATAATAATAATCTGAAGCATCATCTCTCTTGACTAATTTACTTAAAATCTTTATCGTTTTTTTATAGTCTTTTTTCAAGTAATAAGCATAAGACATCTCATACTTAACTAAAGCACTTTTTGGATTTAACTTTTCTGCTTTTTTCAAAATAAGAATACTTTCCTCATAATCGCCATTATCCATTTTAAAAACAGCCGTTTCAACTAAACTTCTAACTTCGTCGTTTTCATTTTGAGAGAACAACTCATTAATACTCCCTATACATAGGAATATTAATACTGAAAAACTTACTAATACCTTTTTCATATTTTTATAAAAAATTAATAGTGCAAATGTACATACTTATTTATAACCCTCCAAGAATAATCAATAAAAAATAAAAACAATTTTGCATAAAAAAAATAAACTAAGTCCTTACACCCTTAGGACTTAGTTTTCCATACCAAAGGACTAAGTCCTAAGGGGTATAAGACTAAGTTTTCCGAGGGTAAGAACTAAGTTTAAATTCAATGCTTACAAACTTTTGAGTTGTATTTATTTAGCCTCTTAATATACAGATGTTTTATCTAGAATAAATTTTAAGACATAGAAAAGAATAATATCATATTTTTTTACTTAGATAAGCCTATTTTATGCATTTACAAAACAAGAATACTTATCTTTGCAATATGAAAATAGCTTCCGATAAAGAAAAAGAATTTATTTTTAATAACTTAAATTCTGATATAAACAAACTACTTCTTCAACCTTCAAAGGAAGATATTGATATTAAATTCTGTGTAAAGCAAATTCAAGGGTATAATAAAGCAAAGGAGAAATTTCCTTCATTAATAGAGAATACCCTATTGCTTTTCCCCAACAAGCTAAACCTCGAACAATCCTCTTCAGAAGAAACAGCAAAATATAAATCTTCTCTTTTTAATAACCATTCAACACTAAGAGACCTTAGCTCTGGATTTGGTATTGATGATATTTTCTTTTCAAAGACAATAGATAAAGTTTATTATCATGAAAAAGACTTAGAACTTGCCAATATAGCAGAATATAATTTTAACCTTCTTGAAATAAAGAATATTGAAGTTATAAAAGGCGATAGTATTAAGTCTTTGAAAACTTTTAATAAGACAGATATTATTTATTTAGACCCTTCACGTAGAGATACAAATAATAATAAGGTTATCCTTTTGCAAGACTCAGAGCCTAATGTTATTAACTTACTCCCCCTCCTATTTGAAAAAGCAGATACCATTCTTCTTAAGCTATCTCCTATGCTGGATATAAAACATGCAATCAAAGAGCTAACCAATATTAAAGAAATACATATAGTATCTGTTAAAAACGAATGCAAGGAACTTCTAATTTGTTTGGAGAAAAACTACGATAAAGAGATTGAATTTCACTGCATAGATATTTATCCCAAATATATTAGCATGTTTTCTTTCTTAGAAGAAAAAACATCAAGCACCTTTGCTTCTCACTCAATAATAAAAGCAGGCAACTATCTCTATGAACCCAATTCTTCCATAATGAAGGCTGGAGGCTATCATTATTTAAGCCAAAGATATGAAATCAATAAACTTTCTCCTCATTCTCATTTATTTTTAAGCGAAAGACCTATTGAAAACTTTTCTGGAAGAGAATTTATTATAAATAAGGTTTTACCTTACAATAATAAAACTATTAAAAACCTATCCAAGCTCTACCCTAAGGCAAATATAACAATTAGAAATTTTCCTGAAACAGTTTCGCAAATACGTAAACGCTCTAATATCGCTGAAGGCTCAGAGAATTATTTGTTTTTTACAACAGATAATGAAAATAATTTGATAATAATTTCAGCACAAAAACCTATATAACTATATTATATTTAAACATTTTAGTTCAAGAGATTAATCTATTGAAATTAAAGTACCGCAAAATAAAATTTATCTCCCCCAAAAATAAATTTATCCGCCGTATAATTTTATTTTTGCGAAGTCTTTTTTTTCTACTATCAAATTACAGAAAATTAGAATTTGATTCTACAAAATTAGAATCAAGAGATAGAAAATTAGAATCAAATTCTACGGAAATAGAATCAAATTACAGAAAATAAGATTATCAATATTGATAGTTTTATGGAATATTTGTTTGGTTTTGTATTTTTAGTAATCAAAAAAAGTTAAAAAGAATGCTCTTAAATAAAATATGTTTAATCTTTATTCGTTTGGTTTGTAAAATAATAACTATCTTTGCAACTTATGAATTATAGAAAATTATCCCTAATAGCTATTTTAATTTGCTTAATATTAACATCTTGTGCTTCAAGAAAACATAAAAAACTTCTTAAAAGCTCTGACCACGATGCTAAATATGAAGCTGCTGTGAAGGCTTTTAATGAAAAAGATTTCTTTCACTCTACTCAATTATTTGAAAATCTTCTTTTGTACTATCGTGGAAGAGAAAAGGCTGAAAGTGTTAATCTTTATTATGCAAAAAGTCTTTTGGGCTCGGGTGATTATTATGGTGCTGGTTATCAATTTGAAAATTTTGTTCGTTGGTTTCCATTCTCCAAAGATGCTGAAGAGGCTTTGTTTCAAGCTGCCTACTGCAAATATTTGGAATCTCCACCCTACTCCTTAGACCAGACTCTTACAAGGGAGTCCCTTCAGCAGTTTCAAACTTTTATTGATAAATATCCTTCCTCTCCAAAGGTTCAAGAGGCTAATAAATATATGGATATTTTAAGGGAAAAACTTATTAGGAAAGATTATGAGAATGCTTATAACTACTACAAAACAGGTAATTATCAATCTGCTCAAGCTTCTTTAAAGACATTCCTTAACACCTATCCCGATGCAAAATATAGAGAGGATGCAATGTATTATATTATTCTTGCAGGTTATAAGTTTGCCGATAATAGTATTGCTGATAAAAGAACAGAAAGATTTCAATCTGTTATCAACGACTATCAAAAGTTTGAAGCTCTCTACCCTCAGTCTTCAAGACTTGCTGAGCTAAAGAAGATAAATGAAATATGTCTTAAATCAATAAAACAATAAAAATACAAAAATATAAAGATGGATTATAAAAGAACAACAGCAGACAAAACTACTGAAACAAGGAATCTTAATGATTTTAATAAGATTACAGATAATGTATATGAGACAGTAAGTATGTTATCAAAACGTGCTAATCAAATTTCTCAAGATTTGAAGCAGGAACTTTATCGTAAGATAGAAGAATTTACTTCTCAAACAGATAACCTTGAAGAGATTTTTGAGAATAGAGAACAAATAGAGATTACTCGTTTTTATGAACAACTTCCTAAACCTACTCTTATTGCAATTCATGAATATCTTAATGACCAAATTGTTTATCGTAATGATGAAAATGGCAAGGGTGTTGTTGATGAAATGATTTTGGAAGTTAAACAAGCTATTGAAAACAAGGAAAACAAAGAAAAAGGCAAGAAAACTAAGAGATAATTTTGATTTGAACTAATGCTTGCAGGTAAGAAAATTCTAATAGGTATAAGTGGAGGTATTGCTGCTTACAAAACGCCTTTCTTAATTAGGGAACTTATTAAGAAAGGTTGTGAAGTTAAAGTAGTTGTTACTAATAATGCCTTAGAATTTGTAACTCTTACAACCCTAAAAACTCTCTCTCAAAATGAGGTTTATTATGATATGTTCTCTAATAATGAATATTCAACAGAACATATATCTCTAACAGATTGGGCTGATTGTTTTGTGGTAGCTCCTGCAACAGCAAATATTATAGGAAAATTTGCAAATGGAATTGCCGATTGTCCTCTTTCTACTTCTCTTTTGGCTTTTGATAAGGATGTTTTTATTGCTCCTGCAATGAATACCAAGATGTATTCTAATCTTTCTGTTAAAAAGAATATTCAAACTCTTAAAGCATTTGGTGTTAATTTTATTTCTTCAACAAAAGGTTATCTTGCTTGTGGCTATGAAGGAGAAGGTAGAATGGAAGAACCTTCGGAGATAGTAAGATTCATTGAAGAGTTTTATTCCAAAAAACTTGAATTAAAAGACAAAACCATACTCGTTACAGCTGGAGGAACACAGGAACAGATTGATGCTGTAAGATATATTGGCAATAACTCTTCCGGTAAAATGGGCTATGCTATTGCTGAAGAACTTGCTTCAAGAGGTGCAAAGGTTATTTTGGTTTCAGGAAGAACTTATTTAGAGGTTAAAAACAATAATATCACTCTTATAAATATTGTTTCTTCACATGATATGTTTGTTCAAGCAACCAAACATTTTCCAAAATGTGATGCCGCTATTCTTTCTGCAGCAGTTGCTGACTATAAGCCAGAGCATCAAGCAAAGAATAAGATAAAGAAAAAACAAACCAATCTAACCTTAACTCTTATCCCTACTGAAGATATTTTGGCAACTCTTGGAAAGAGTAAAAAGAAAAATCAAATACTTGTTGGTTTTGCATTGGAAACAGATAACGAATTGGAGAATGCTAAAAAGAAACTAACTAATAAGAATCTTGATTTTATTGTTCTTAATTCCCTTAGGGACAAAGGAGCAGGATTTGGAACTCCAACCAATAAAATTACCATTATTGATAAAAATAATAATATAGAAAATTTCAAACTTAAAACTAAAGAAGAGGTTGCTGTTGATATTGTAAATAAACTTGTTTCATTATGAAAAACGTATTCTTAACTATTTCTTTTTTGTTTTTCACAAGTGTTTTATTTTCACAAGAATTTAAAATACAAGTAAGCGTCTCCTCTACCGTAGTGGGAACGGACAGAAAGATTTATGAAAGCATACAAACCTCTCTCAATGATTTTATCAATAATAGAAAATGGACTAACTATAATTATAAAACAGAAGAAAAGATAGAAGGCTCTATTTCTATTTTAGTAAAAGAACGTCCTTCTCAAGAAGATTTTAAGGCAGACCACATAGCTATTCAATTGCGTCGTCCTGTATATAATTCTTCTTACACAACAACAATGCTAAATACTCAAGAGACTGATTTTATTTTTAAGTATGTTGAAGGGGCACCATTGGAATTTGAAGAAAACACTTACTATGATAATCTTACTTCAACAATAGCTTTTTATTTATATTATTTTCTTGCTATTGATGCAGATTCTTTTTCTCCTAATGGAGGTGCACCTTATTTCCAAATATGCCAAAACATAGTTACAGCAGCACAAAAATCTGCACAAAAAGGCTGGAAGTCGTTTGAAAATCAAAAGAACAAATACTGGATAAGTGAAAACTACAATAATGCTTCTTATCGTTCTATGCACGATGTTTGGTATAATTATCATCTTTTGGGTTTAGATAGAATGGCTTCGGACAATCAAGCAGAGGCACGAAACAGCATTCTTACAGCTTTAGAATCATTACAAAAAACTAATAGAGAAAAGACACAATTAATATGTGTTCAACAATTTGTTGATGCTAAAGCTGATGAAATAGTACAGATTTTTAAGGGAGCTCCAAGCATGGAACAAGAAAGAGTAATTACTATAATGACCGAAATTAATCCTGCAAACACCAACAAATACGAACAAATAAGAGCAGGACAAAATCAATTGAACAATCAATTCAATGCTCGTTCACAAAGTGATTACGAAAATACAACAACAAGCCCTTATAATAATAGTAACATTAAGTTTTAAAAAAGAATTTATTATTAATACAAACCAAAACTCTTAATTAATTATGCAGAATATACCATTTGAAAGAAATCTCATTGAAGGGATATTGACTAAAAACAAAATTAAAAGCGTTGGAGCTGCCTCTATTCGTGAGGTTAAGAAAATTATTGATGATGTTGAAAGTGCAACAGGAGAAAAATTTATCCGTATGGAAATGGGTATTCCTGGACTTCCTGCAACAAAGATAGGATTAGACGCACAGATTGAAGCTCTTAAAAATGGTGTAGCTTCTATTTATCCTGATATTTATGGAACAAAAGAACTAAAACATCAAACATCTCTATTTGTCAAAAACTTTATTAATATTGATGTTCCAGAAGATTGTTGTGTCCCAACAGTTGGTTCTATGCAAGGAGGCTTTGCTTCATTCCTTACTATTTCAAGAATGAACCCTAATAAGAATAAAGTTCTTTTCATAGACCCAGGTTTCCCTGTACAAAAATCACAATGTAGAATATTGGGAATAGAAACAGAACATTTTGATGTTTATGATTATAGAGGTGAAAAACTAAGAGCAAAATTAGAATCTTATTTATCAAAAGGAGATTTTGCTTGTTTGCTTTACTCTTCTCCTAACAATCCAGCTTGGTTCTGTTTTAATGACGATGAATTAAGAATAATTGCAGAGGTTGCAAATAAATATGATGTTATAGTTATTGAAGACCTTGCATACTTTGGAATGGACTTTAGAAAAGACTATTCTAAGCCAGGTGTTGCTCCTTATCAACCTTCAGCAGCAAATTGGGCTAAGAAATATATATTATTGATTTCTGGAAGTAAGGCTTTCTCTTATGCAGGAGAAAGAATAGCAGTAATGGTTATTTCACCAGAACTCTTTGCTTTTGAAAGTGATTCTCTTCAAAAATACTTTGCTCAACGTAGTTTTGGAAGAGCCTTAGTATTTGGTTCACTATATGCTCTAACTTCAGGGACAGCTCATTCTCCTCAATATGCTCTAACAGCAATCTTTAAAGCATGTAATGAAGGAACATTTAACTTTAGAGAAGACCTTTTGGAATATGAAAGAAAAGCTAAGATTATGAAGAAGGCTTTCACTGATAATGGATTTAAGATTGTTTATGACAAAGACCTTGATGTTGATGTTGCAGACGGATTCTATTTCACTTTCTCTTATCCAAATATGACAGGAATTGAAATGTTAAATGAATTAGTTTACTATGGTATAAGTGCTATCTCTTTAGATATTACAGGTAGTTCACGCAATGAAGGAGCAAGAGCTTGCGTTTCATTAGTACCAAATGAGCTTTTACCAGAATTGGCTCCAAGACTAAAGGCATTCAACGAAGCTCATCCTATAAAATAAACAAAATATATAGAAATGAAAAAGGGGTGTTTTGCACCCCTTTTTTATTTATTAAGACTTTGTTGCTCTCTTTCTATCTGTTTCGTTAAGTAAAATCTTTCTTATCCTAAGACTTTTTGGGGTTACTTCCAAATATTCATCTTCTGCAA
This sequence comes from uncultured Bacteroidaceae bacterium, assembly GCA_964346795.1. GTDB lineage: Bacteria > Bacteroidota > Bacteroidia > Bacteroidales > P3 > UBA10566. Next base: position 27,976 of record CAYFWD010000003.1, on the reverse strand, counting down.
TATATTCCATAGCCTCTTCTAATGAAAAATGAACTGCTGGTGCTATTGAAGTTTTTTCATCACTTCCTGCAGCTCTCATATTTGAAAGTTTCTTAGTTATTGTAACATTTACAACAATATCATCAGGACGAGTATTTTCCCCTATTACCATTCCTGTATATACCTCTTCACCTGGATCAATAAAGAATCTTCCCCTATCTTGTAGTTTATTAATTGAATATTCTATTGCTGTACCTGTTTCTTTGGCTATTAAAGAGCCCATTCTTCTTCCTCCAATCTCCCCTTTCCAAGGTTCAAAACCAACAAGACGATGAGCAATTATTGCTTCTCCTTCCGAAACGGTAAGTATATTATTTCTTAATCCAATAATACCTCGTGAAGGAATATTAAAATCTATTTGTGAGCGGTCTCCCTTTGGCTCAATTGAAATAATTTCTCCTTTACGTAGAGTTACTAATTCAATAACCTTTCCTGAAAAATTATCAGGAACAACAATGGTTAATTGCTCTACTGGTTCACATTTTTCTCCATCAATTTCTTTTATTATAACCTTTGGTTGTCCAAGTTGAAGTTCATAACCTTCTCTACGCATGGTTTCAATAAGAATTGATAAGTGAAGTATTCCTCTTCCATAAACAATATATGAGTCAGGAGAATCTGTTTCTTTAACCTTTAGAGCTAAGTTCTTTTCTAATTCAGCATAAAGTCTATCTCTTAAATGGCGAGAAGTAACAAATTTTCCTTCTCTTCCAAAGAATGGAGAGTTGTTTATAGTGAAAAGCATACTCATTGTAGGTTCATCAATCTTTATAGGCTCTAAAGGTTCTGGGTTTTCAATATCGCAAATAGAATCTCCAATATCAAAATTATCCATTCCCAAAACAGCACATATCTCCCCTGCTTCAATAACTTTCTTTGTCTTTTCCTTTGCTAATCCTTCAAAAGTATAGAGTTCCTTTACCTTTGAACGAATATTTTCTCCATTAGCCTTACATAGCATAACGTCCATTCCTGCTTGGAGTGTTCCTCTTGAAAGTCTTCCAACTGCAATTCTTCCAACATAAGAAGAATAATCTAAAGAAGAAATCATAAGTTGAGTTGTTCCTTCTTCATATTTAGGCTCTGGAATAAATTTAATGATTTGGTCTAAGAGGTAAGAAATATCTTCAGTAGGTTTTCTATAATCTTCACTCATCCAACCTTGCTTTGAAGAGCCAAAAACTGTTGGAAAATCCAATTGGTCTTGACTTGCTCCCAAGTTAAACATAAGGTCAAAAACCTTTTCCTGAGTAAGTTCAGGAGTACAGTTAGGCTTATCTACCTTATTAATAACAACTATTGGTTTTAAGTTTAGGTCTATTGCTTTTTGAAGAACAAAACGAGTTTGAGGCATTGGCCCTTCAAAAGCATCAACTATAAGAATTACTCCGTCAGCCATATTTAATACTCTTTCAACTTCTCCACCAAAGTCGCTATGTCCTGGAGTGTCAATAATATTTATCTTAAAATCTTTATAGTATATCGATACATTCTTTGACAAAATAGTAATACCTCTCTCTCTTTCAAGGTCATTATTGTCAAGTATTAGTTCTTTTGTTTCTTGATTGTCGCGAAATAGTTTTGCTTGATAAAGCATTCTATCCACTAAAGTTGTTTTGCCATGGTCAACGTGTGCAATTATGGCAATGTTTCTAATTTTACTCATCTATATTATATAATTTTTATGCGAAAATTAATTCCTTTGCTTTGAGAATTGATTCTTGAATCGCTTCAGTATTTTTTCCTCCTGCTGTTGCAAAGAAAGGTTGTCCTCCTCCAGAGCCTTGAATAAGTTTGGCTGCTTCTCTAATAATAGTACCAGCATTTTTTCCATTCTTAACAAGGTCTTGAGATAACATTATTATAAGTGTTGGCTTTTGCTCAAAGACAGTTCCTGCTATAAATACAAAATTATTATCATTGAAATAATTTTTAAATCTATATGCAATATCTTTTACGATGTTAGTAGATACTGGTAGACTTATTTCAATATAATTTACTCCTTTATAAGCCTCTATTTTTTTCTTTAATTCTTCAAAAAGAGTATCTGTTTTTTCTTTTTGAAACTCTTCAATTGAAGCCTTAAGGTTTTCATTTTCGTTAATAATCTTTTGAATAGCTTGTTGAATATTTGGTTGCTTTAGAACAGAACGAATATGTTCAAAAACAGAATTATATTCATAAATAAGTTCTTCAACCTTTTCTCCAGTTATAGCCTCTATTCTTCTAACAGATGCTGCAATTGCAGTTTCGGAAACTATCTTAAATATTCCAATATTTCCTGTTGCCTTAACGTGAGTTCCTCCGCAAAGCTCAATAGAATCACCAAACTGCATAACCCTTACATTTTCTCCATATTTTTCTCCAAATAAAGCTATTGCTCCTAATTCTTTAGCTTTTTCAATAGGAACTTCTCTTCTATCATTAGCAATAATATTTTGGCGAATTATAGAATTAACTTTCATTTCTACTTTTTGTATCTCCTCATTTGTAAGTTTTGCAAAATGAGAAAAGTCAAAACGTAGTCTTTCATCATCAACCATTGAACCTTTTTGTTCTATATGTGAGCCCAAAACTTCTCTTAACGCATGATGAAGAAGATGTGTTGCAGAGTGATTAGCTTCAATCTTTTTTCTCCTTTCAACATTTACATAAGCCTTAAAGGAAGAATTAAGATTTTTAGGAAGAGAATTAGCTAAATGTACAGCCAAACCATTTTCTGTTTTAGTGTTTATGATAGTTATTTTCTCTTCATTATTTTCAATATAACCGCTATCTCCTATCTGCCCTCCAAGTTCTGCATAGAAAGGAGTTTGATTAAAAACTAATTGATAAAATGTTTTATCCTTTTGTTGAATCTTTCTATAACGAAGTATCTCTACTTCAATCTTCAAACTATCATATCCCAAAAACTTGGTCTTCTCTCCCTCCTTAAGCTCTACCCAGTCTTCAGTGTCTATATGTGCTGCATTTCTTGAACGCTCTTTTTGTTCTTTTAGCTTTTCTTCAAAGTCATACATATTAACTTCCAAGTTCTTTTCCTTAGCCATCAAACAAGTAAGGTCTATAGGAAAACCATAAGTATCAAAAAGTTCAAAAGCAAAGTTTCCGTCAATAATCTTATCTTTTGTTGTTTCAGTATATTTTTCAAACTTAATAATACCATTAGATAATGTTCTTAAGAAAGCCTGCTCTTCTTCTTTAATAACTTTTGAAATTAATGATTCATTTCGTTTTAATTCCTCAAACTGTCCTCCCATCTTTTCAACCAACAAAGGAACTATTTCAAACATAAAAGGTTCTTTGAAGTCTAAGAAAGTATAACCATAACGAATAGCACGGCGAAGGATTCTACGAATAACATACCCTTGTTTTGCATTGGAAGGAAGTTGTCCATCAGCAATTGCAAAAGCCACAGCACGAATATGGTCTGCACAAACCCTCATTGCAATATCAGCCATCTTATCTTCCCCATAGGTTTTATTAGATTTCTTAGCTAAGAATTGAATATAGGTTTGAAACACATCTGTATCGTAGTTTGACTTTTTGTTTTGAACAGCCATACAAAGACGTTCAAAGCCCATGCCTGTATCAACATGCTTTTCTTTTAAAGTCTCTAAACTACCATTTGCCAAACGATTAAACTGAATAAAAACTAAATTCCATATCTCAACAACCAAAGGATGGTCCTTATTAACTAAATCTCTACCTTTTATTTTTTTCTTTTCAGCCTCATCTCTTAAGTCTATATGTATTTCAGAACAAGGACCACAAGGACCTTGGTCGCCCATTTCCCAAAAATTATCTTTTTTATTTCCTTCCAATATCCTATCCTCACTAATAATTTCCTTCCAATAGTTATAACTTTCAATATCCTTTGGCTGATTATCCTTTTCATCTCCCTCAAAAATCGTTACATATAAATCATTAGGATTAAGTTTTACAACCTTTGTCAAAAACTCCCATGCCCAAGCAATAGCTTCTTTCTTAAAATAATCACCAAACGACCAGTTTCCTAACATCTCAAACATAGTATGATGATAAGTATCGTGTCCTACTTCTTCCAAATCATTATGCTTACCTGATACTCTTAAACATTTTTGAGTATCAGCAATACGAGGAGAAATCTTTGGACTATTGCCTAGGAAAATATCTTTAAACTGATTCATCCCTGCATTAGTAAACATTAGAGTAGGGTCATTCTTAACAATCATTGAAGCAGAAGGCACAATTAAATGTTCCTTTGAAGCGAAAAAATCTAAAAATGCTTTACGGATTTCGTTACTTGTCATAAAAAATACTTATTTGTAAGGTTGTATGTGTTATCTTTACACACTAAATTTAACTTGCAAAAGTAGTGAAAAAATACGTTATATTTGAATTAGAGAAGAAAAAACACTAATTTTGCACTAATATAAAAATACCAAGACTTAGAAAAAATAATATTTATGGCATTCTTTAAGACACAAAAACCTCGCAGATTTGAATATAAACCACGCTTTTATGACCCCAAAAAAGAAGAATTGGAACAATTAAAAGCAAAATATGGTTCCATTGAAGGAGAATCCTATAAGAGAAGAATTGAGTTTAGAAAAAACATGCAGGATAAAAAGGATGAAAAAATAGGAAAACCTGTTCCTGCACTTAAAATTATATTGATAGCATCATTATTAATGTTAGCCCTCTATCTTTTTTTAACCTTTGTTGAAAAGTGGTAATATGTCCAATATAATTAATATTCTTCCTCCCCATATATCAAATCAAATAGCTGCAGGAGAAGTTATTCAAAGACCTTCTTCTGTTGTAAAAGAGTTAATAGAAAATGCTATTGATGCCAAAGCTACTCATATACAACTAATAGTTAAAGATGCAGGAAAAACTCTTATTCAAGTTATTGATAACGGAACAGGAATGAATAAGGAAGATGCATTGATTTCTTTTGAGCGTCATGCAACTTCTAAGATAAAAACATCTGATGACCTCTTCAGTTTAACAACTATGGGCTTTAGAGGAGAAGCTCTTGCTTCTATAGCTGCAATATCCCACGTTGAAATGAAAACAAAGCAGGAAGACCAAGAATTAGGAACTCTTATTGAAATGGAAGGAAACACCTGCATAAACAACTCTCCTATTGCGTGCGAAAAAGGAACTTCTATCTCCGTTAAAAACCTTTTCTACAATGTTCCTGCAAGAAGAAACTTCCTAAAATCAGACCCTGTGGAAAATAATCATATACTCGAAGAGTTTATTCGCACCTCTTTAATCAATAATGATATTGCTTTTACATATTATAATAATGGTAAACTAATCCATAAACTTGAAAAGCAAAACCTGAAAAGAAGAATAATAGATATTTTTGGCAAATCATATAACGAAAGACTTTTGCCTATTGAGGAAGAAGTTGATGCTGTTAAGATTTCAGGTTTTATTATAAAGGCCGAGCATGTTAAGAAAAATAAGTCAGAACAATATTTCTTTGTGAATAATAGATATATGCGTAACCCCTATCTTGCAAATAGCGTGGAAAGAGCATATCAGGGACTTATACAAGAAAAAACCTATCCAGCTTTTTTCATTCATTTGAATGTCAACCCTGAGAATATTGATGTAAATATCCATCCAACCAAGACAGAAATTAAGTTCCTTGACGATAAAGTTATTTATGCAGTGATGTATGCTGCTGCAAAGAAAAGCTTAGGACAATTTACTCTTGCCAACAAATTGGACTTTACCTTAGATAGAGACTTTGAGTTTACTCCTCTAAAAAAAGGTGAAATGCCTTCAATACCAAAAGTAAACTTCAATCCTGACTATAATCCCTTTGAAGAAGAAGGCAAAAAGAAGATAGAATACGGCAAACAGGAAGAGTTATTTAAGGAGAAAGGAGTAAATATTTTTACTGTTGAGGAAAGTTTTCAAACCAATTACCCCAAAGCTAATCCTGAAATAATTCAATTTCTAAATAAATACATAGTAACTAAAACCAAAACAAGCATAATTCTTATTAATCAGGAAAGAGCATCTCAAAGAATACTTTTTGATAAGTTTTCACAAATGAACTTTGAAGATGTTTCTTGCCAACAACTACTCTTTCCTCATAACCATTTCTTTTCGCCAACTCACACAACACAACTCTTAGAAATCTTACCGGAGATAAGAAAATACTGCTTTGCAATTGAATATCAAAAGGACGGAAGTTTCAACATTACAGCAACTCCTAATGAAATAAATTCTGAAGATGCACAAATCATTTTGGAAGACCTGCTTTTTGAGTTAAACAAAACAGATTTCAATACCCCTTCTCCTAAAAATCATCAAATAGCTCTTACAATGTCAAAACGATTATCAATAAAAGAAGGCAAAGAACTAAAAGATGAAGAGATGTTGGGAATAATAGGTCAGTTATTTTCTTCTTCTAATTGTGAAATAAGCCCATTTGGAAAGAAAATTCTTTATAAGTTGGAGTTAGAAGACATTGATAAAATCTTTGGATAAAGAGTTTATTTTGCCATACTATTAATATAAAGTACAGCAGATATTTTATTCAAAAAACTAAAATTTAATATCTTTTTAGTATATAAGATATATTTTTTTGTATCTTTGCTTTTCGTATAAACAAATTATTTATCAATCTAATAACATTAAAAGATGTTGAAAAGTAGAATATTCTTATTAGTTAGTTTATTGTTTTGCAGTGTTTTTATCTCTAATGCACAAATAGTTCCTGTTACAACTATGGACTATGGACTAATGGGCTATCCTCTTAGCGTTCGCTATCAAAAATATGAAACAGATACAAACTATTCACAAAAAGATAAAAGAACAAGTTTTATTGATGACTATACTTTGATTTTTAATGAAAATAGAAGATTAGTTGAAAGGCAACATTATATTGGAGGAAACAAAGACAGATATTCTATTTTTACTTACGATAATACAACTCGTGATTTGCTAAAAGAAGAACTATTTGAAGCAAATAAAAAGATAGTTTCTACCATTACATATAAATATGGTTATCTTGGTCGTTTGGAAGAAGTTGTTGAAGTAAACTATCCTGCCTCTTTAGGTGGTGCAAACAAGATGGTTTCTCGCCAAACCTATAAATGGAACCAAAAAGGACAACTATCAGAATACTCTACTTATGGAGATGATGCTTCAATGCAAAAAACCATTCAATATTTCTATGGCCCTCAAGATAGTTTGATTTACACTTTAACCACTTATGGCTTTAATAAGAACGTTGAAAAGACTACCTATAAAAGAAACTTTGCTCACTATTTAATAGAGATGACAATGTTTCGCAATGATAGACAAACAAGAAGAGAAACCTATGATTTAAATGACAATTTCCAAATTATTGGAAAAAAAATCTATAACGCTAAAAACAAACTAACACTAACCTATACCTACACCTACGATGAACATAATTATATGCTATCAGAAATAGCTAAAGACCAAAAAGGAAGATGGGCAATAGAATATTATTATAAATACGAAAAGGATAAATTCTTTAACTGGACCAAGAAGACGACTTATGACGGCTGGGAGCCAAAATATATTGAAACAAGAGAGTTTTCTTACTCTTTAAAAGAGCATTTCTATGACGATTTGAAAGATGCTGACCAAAAAAAAGTAATTAAGGTTGAAGAAACTCCTCCTGCCAGACTAAAATTCCAACAAGAAACAGAAGCACGTTCAAAATAAAAGTTCCTTAGCAAGAGCTTTTGCCGATGGAGTAATACTGCCATCTGAAAGTATTGTAGCTATTTCCTCTATTCTTTCTTCCTTTGAAAGAAGTTTCATCTCCGAATAAGTAGTATCCGAACTATTATTCTTAAACACCTTATAATGATTATCAGCCTTTGCAGCAATTTGAGCCAAGTGAGTAATTGCTATAACCTGGTGCGAAGAGCTAATCTGCCTCATAATATTTCCTACCTTTGAAGCAATATCACCGCTAACACCAGAGTCTATCTCATCAAAAATCATTGTAGGCATATCCTCTTTGTTGTTCATAACAGCCTTAAGAGCAAGCATCAAACGCGAAAGCTCCCCTCCAGATATTACCTTTGAGATAGGTTGTAGCTCTCCTCCCTTATTAGCATTAAACAAAAACTCAATATCATTCTCACCATTTGAAGAAAGAACATCGTTTTCCAAGATATTTATCTTTAATATAGCCTCCTTCATTCCCATCTCCCCAAGTAAAGGCAAAATCTCCTTTTCAATACTTTGAGAAGAAAGCTTTCTTTGCTTAGTGATTTCCTTTGCCAAAACATTGAGTTTGGAGAATAATTCCTTCTCTTCCTTCTTCAATTTCTCTATCTTTTCAGACAGATTAGAGGTCTCAAGAAGCTTTTCATTAATCTCGTCTCTTACTTTAAGTAATTCCTCTAATGAATTAACATAATGCTTATTCTCCAACTTATAGATTAACTCCAAACGCTCTTGTGATATTAATAGCCTTTCAGAATCAACACTAATAGTTTCACCAAAACTAATAAGCTCGGAAATAATATCTCTTAACTCTATAAACGAAGAATCCAACCTATTGTGCAGCTGTTCCAAGCTAGAATGAAAAGAAGCAATCTTGGAGATATTTTGACGGGCAAGCTGAATAAGATTAATTGCACCCAAACCATCATCTTTATCCAAGTAATTGGCCGATTCTACAATATTTGTTTTAATCTTCTCGGCATTAGAAAGTAAGTCTATCTCCCTTTCCAACTCCTCCTTTTCCCCCATTTGAAGGTTTGCACTCTCAAACTCATCACTTAAGAACTGATAATAAGAAGCCTCTTTTTGAAAATTAGCCTCTTTAATTTCCAACTCCTTAATCGTACTCACAAGGTCTTTCCATTGAGAATAAAGAGGAGAATAATTAGAAAAAATATCTTTGTTATCAATATAGGAATCAATAATAGAGAACTGGAAAGAAGAGTTTTTTAAAGTTAGAGTATTATGTTGTGAATGTATATCTATAAGCCTTTCACCCAACTCCTTCATAATATTTAACTGAACAGGTGTATCATTAATAAAAGCCCTTGACTTACCATTGGGAATTATCTCTCTTCTGATAGTAGTTTGATAATAGAAATCCAAATCATTCGCTTGAAAGAAAGGCTTAAAAGCATCGTCTATATCAAAAACAGCCTCCACAATACATTTCTTTTCCTTATCCCAAAGCACATTAGAGTCCGCTCTTTGCCCCAAAATCAAACCCAAAGCCCCAAGCATAATAGACTTACCAGCCCCTGTTTCACCAGTAATAGCAATAAATCCCTTATCAAAAGGAATATCCATCTTACGAATTAAAGCGTAATTCTCTATTTTTAAATGTTGTAACACTATCTAATTTATTCTTTATTTCAAAAGTTCAACGACCAAATCCGTTAGTTTTTCTTTACTTAGCTTATCAATAAAAGGCTTTATATCCCCTTTTCCCTTAATCAAAACCCCTATCTTTTGCATATCATCATCAGAAAAATAGCTTGACAACTTATCCAATAAATCCTTCTCTTCAAAGTTTTGAGTCTTTGTTTTATTTAAAGAAGAGTTATAAGACTCCAAAACAAACATCAATTTATTAAATTCACCAATGCTTATTTCCTCTTCAATAGCTTGAATAATATCCTTAAACCTTAAATAAGCTTCGTCTTTAGGGAAGTTATTTTCAATAAACTTAGTGGTGTTTATTATCCATTTAAGATATTTGTTTTGGTCTTTAAAAGAATAAGTTGCATAAAGCCCACCACCACTATCCGGATAAATTCCCTTTTGAATATCATACCCTTCCTTAATAATATCATTTAATATTGCGTTCATAGTTTTTTGTTTTTATTATATCAACCATTAGCTATTTTAAAATCTTCTTGTGAATTCTCTTCATATTCTTTTTTCTTAACTGCATCTTTTTCTATTTTTGCCATATCTAAGAAAAGTCTTGCTCTACTTTTGAAAAATTCTAAATTACTTGGTTCTAATTCTATAGCTCTATTAAAATCTTGTAAGATTTCAATCTTTTTCTCCAAAAGATTAATAGTCTCCTTATTAGTTTGATTAGAATTATTATTTGGATTAAGGTTATCCGCATAGCTAAATGCAGATATTAGAAGTAATAATATTAATATTAGTTTTTTCATTGCTGTAATTGATTTTACTTTCAGACTTCAAAGATAAGAACTTTAATTGGAAAAAATAGAATTTGATTCTATTTTTCTATCTCTTGATTCTATTTTCGTAGAATTTGATTCTAATCTGACATAAAAAAAACTCGTTGATTGAAGATATCAATTCAACGAGTTTTTGTTTAGTGTTAATATATTTTATTGGTTAAATGCCCTAAGTCTAATCTCTGTTATTACCTTTTTTGTAGAGAGTGGAAAGTCTGCATTCATCATCCATGAATAATAAGAAGGGTCGTTCTTAAAGATTTCTTCCGCTATCCTACCCTTATACTTGCCAAAGTTAATACATTCTTTTCCGTTTTCATCGTAAACCAAATGTCCAACCATATCTACCCATGCGCTATGTTTGGTAAATTCATGCAAAGCTTTTATATCATTGACAACAGGTGTTGAAATATTACCTTCATTGTCTTCATATTCTACTCCATCGTATCGTTCTAACTGTGCAAGAAGTATCTCATAGGTTGCCATTGTGTCTGCTTCGGCTGAGTGAGCATCAATAAGTTCCTTTCCGCAGTAGAACTTATAGGCTGCCTTCAGCGTGCGTGACTCCATTTTATGAAATATATTCATAACATCAACAAACTTTCTGTTGGTGATATTAAAATCTACGCCTGCCCTTAAGAACTCTTCTACTAATATAGGTACATCAAATTTGTTGGAATTATAACCTGCCATATCAGAGTCTGCAATAAAAGCATTCAGCTCTCCTGCAAGTTGCTTAAAGGTTGGCTTATCTTTTACGTCTTCATCTTTTATTCCGTGTATTTTAGTTGCCTGTTCTGGTATTGGACGTTCTGGATTTAGCCTGTGGGTTATGCTCTCTTTGGAGCCGTCAGGGAATATCTTTATAAGACAAATCTCCACTATCTTGTCTTGTCCAACGCTTACTCCTGTGCTTTCAATATCAAAGAATATTATTGGTTTGGTTAAGTTTAGTTTCATTTCTTAATGTTTTATTTATTTTTGTTGTGTTTTAGGTGTTACCTTAATGGGTTGAGCTTGATTGTTTGCTGGTAATGATTTTTCTATTTCAACCAATTCAAGTTCAAATATTAATGGTGTTGAAGGAGATATTGCTCCCTGTCCTCTTTCGCCGTAAGCCATTTTAGAAGGTAGAAGAATAATTGCTTTATCTCCCTTATTCATCATCTTTACTCCTTCTTCAAATCCTTTTATCATCATTCCTTGTCCTATGGTAAATGGTAGTGGCTCATAAGGTCTGCCAGCATTATAAACTCCTCCCTTCTTAGCTTCTTCTTCAACGCTTGTGTCAAATAGCTTTCCGTCAACAAATTTACCTACATAATGTACCTTTACCTTATCTCCTGCTTTTGGTGTTTCCTTGTTATTTGATGCAAATGTCTTTTTGAAATATATTCCATTTACCAACTTACCATCAAAAGAATAGTCTTTTATTGCTTTTTGTATTATTGCTGGCTCTAATGTTGCTAAGCTATCTGAAATATGTTTTTGTTTTGCCATTTTTTCTTCTTGTTCCTTACGCATCTTTTCTTCTTCTTCAGCTTGTTGTTCTTGGGTTTTTATATCATCTATTTGCAAAGTCCAATAGGCATACATATCAGAAGTAAAGTAAGGAGGAAGGTTTCCACCAAAGAGTTTTTCAATAGAGTCTTTAGGAAAAGCAAATACGCATCTTTCACCTTTACGCATTAGCAATGCTCCATCAAGCAAATCACCTTGGAAAACTTTTGAAGCTTCATCAATTCTAACCATTGGCTGTGAAGGCATATTTGTTCCGTCAACAACAACAGAGTCTCCAAACTTAATAGAGAACTTTCCTATCAACAGGTCATTTTGTTCAACCTTTTGTCCAGAAGGGTTTCTTACCTCAAACTTATAATTAACTTTCTCTTGAGATGTTGTAAATCCTTCCAAAGGGTTCTTCTTTTGTGCAAAAATAGTTGTTGCAAATATTATTGAAGCAACTAATAAGATTGTCTTTTTCATACTTTTATTACTTTAATTATTTTCTTACTATGTTTATTAATGTTATATCGAAAATCAGAATTGAATTAGGTTTTATTGGACCATAAGCATTTTGTCCGTAACCTAATTTTGATGGGATAATAAGTTTTGCTCTTCCTCCCTTTTTCATTAGGGAAACTCCTTGTGTCCAGCCAAGAATCAACCCGTCATCACCCAAAACAAAACTAAAAGGCTCATATCTTCTATCTTGAGAGTATATTCCTGCATTTAGAGCTATTGACTTTATATTGGTATCTATTATCTTTCCGTCAAAAGTTGATACAGAATAATTCACCACAACTTCATCGGAGTAGTCAGGTGTTTCTCCTTCTCCCTCTACAATATTAATAAAGTATAATCCACTCTCTTGTTTTTCGGCTTTAAGAGAATATTTTTGGATATATTGTTCTATTGTGTCAAACTCTCTTTGCTCTATTTCTATCTTCACTCTATCCTCTTCGCTAATTTCTTTTTGGGAAATTATCTGCTGAATTTTTAGATAGAAATACATCTTATCGCCATGTCTTAATACCAAGTTATTAACATACTTTGAAGTACTATCAGCAGGAATTATAATTATAGCACTATCTCCTATGTGAAGATTAAGTAAGAACTCATCAATGCTTCCTTTTGAAGTTCCAATGATTGAAAATAATCTTTCGGGTTTTCCGAAATTGGAGTAAAGCAAAACAGAATCATTGAGCCTAACCTCCATTTCTCCATATAGAATATCGCCTTGTTTTGCCTTATAACTATTCTTATTATTAACGCAATGCTTAAAAGAAAAACCAAGCTCTGTTGTTATAAAATCACTTGTCTTATCCTTCTTGCAGGAAAAGAATATCATACTAACAAATATAAGTAATACTATAAAAGGAAACTGCTTTTTCATTATATTATTTTTCTTTCTTTTTTATCTTCTATTTTACTTCCTTAACTTCTATTTCATAAATCAATGCTGCCCTCTTTGGAATCCTATCATCGTCGCCCTTAAGGCCATAAGCCAAGAAAGAAGGTATAACAGCCCTTAGCTTAGAGCCTTGTTTTATTCCATTAAGAACGTAAACCAAGCCAACAACATTTTGTTCTGTCTTCAAATTCACTTCTTTTTGTCCGTCAATCTTTGAATCAAAGACCTTTTTGCCATCAATAAGCTCAATCTTACAATCAATTATGACAGTAGAGCTTGATGTTATAACCTCGCCTTTGCCCTCTTCCAACATCTGAACAAAGACTCCGTTTTCCTTGTTCTTCATATCCCATTTTCTTCTTTGGATATAGCCTTTTATCTGCTGCAATTCCTTTTCATTTGCAACCTGATTGGCTTTCAAAAGAGCATTATCCACCTTTTCTTCTTTATTTTCTTGGTCAGGCATTTCTCTTTTCTCCCTCAAAACAATGGCATAATAATTATTATACTTATCTCCGCAACCAATAAAAAGAAATATTATACCTATAATAAACAGGTATTGTATTCTAATCTTAAAATCTTGGGCTTTATTCTTTAGTTTCATAGTTTTATTTTATTCTTTACAGGAGTTTTTAATCTGCTCTGTCAAGGTTTCCAAGACCCATTCCAAACTTTCAAAAGAATGTCCTCCAGCTGCTTTTTGATGTCCTCCTCCATTCCAATATTTTCTTGCAAAGGTGTTTACATCAAAATCATATTTGGAACGCAACGAAATCCTAATCCTATCCATTCTTTCTGTTACTAAAGCTCCAAACTCAATACCTTTCATTGACAGACAATAATTAACGACACCTTCACTATCTCCTATTTGATAATTAAAACGCTTTAAGTCTTCTTTTGAAAGGTATATAATAGCAGCTTTTTCTTTGTGAAAAACCTTCAATCTCTCCGATAGACAGAAACCTAATAAACGAAGACGATTTTCAGTATAAGTATTATAAACCTCTTGATGAACATACTCAACATCAACTCCATTATCCACTAACTCTGCAACTATCTCGTAAGTTCGTCTGTTATTGCAGGAAAAACTAAAACTTCCTGTGTCGGTACAAATACCTGTATATATACCTTGAGCAATATCCTTTGTTAAAAACGGCTTTTCTTCCATTAGGAAAAGTACTTCGTAGAGCAATTCTGAAGCAGAAGAGACATTAATCTTAGAGAAAACCAAATCAAAATTATGTATCTCTGGCTCAAGATGATGGTCTATCAATACCTTAGGTTTGGAAGATGAAAGCAAAATATTTTTAAGAAAGTCTCCTACTCTATGAACAGCATTGAAGTCTAAGCAAATTATCAAATCTGCATTTTCAAAAGCTGACTCTGCCTTAGGAAGTTCTTTGGCTGCAATTATAAAATCTGTATCCTTAATAAGAAAGTCTAAGAAGCTTGGATACTCATTGGGAATAAGGACTTTTGTTTGTTTTCCATTGCCCTTTAAATAGTGAAATAGAGCAGTTGATGCACCAATTGTATCACCGTCAGGATTAAAATGAGAAACTAAAAGTATGTTGTTAGCCTTATTAATTCTATCTTTAAGTTCTAATATATAGTTTTGAGGAAATAGCATAATTATTATCCTTATAAATTTTCAAAATAAACAATCTGCAAAGATAAATAATTATACTTAAAACTAAGAAAACTAAGCTTAGTTTTTGGTCAATTCTTCAAAGGTATTATCAGAATAAAAGACAACTAATTTTGTTATATGCCTATTAGATATTTGACTTATAGGAGTTAAAGAAGGATTATTTTCTTCTTTAGCATGATTTTCAGCTTCAAGCTTTTTAGTTTCAACTTGTGGCTCTACATTATTAATAATGTTTTCGGTCTTTATCTCCTTAATTTCAGGGGTTTTTGTTTCTATTTCCCTTATTAATGTGTCCTTATCTCTGCTTTGTTTTTCTAAAAGAGCAATTTTCATCTCCAAATCTTGAATCTTATCTAAGTCCTTTTTGTTGGAGGTATTGTCTTGAACTTCATCAAATAATGTATTAGAAAAGCTGTTTTTTGTGCCTTTTAAAGCTTCTGAGGATTCATTATTTGCGTCTTGAGAGTTTTTTTCTCCTAATTTTGAAAACATAGAGCCTTTACCCAAGACCAACCAATCTGTATCTATCTCCTTAAAACGATTCAAAATCTTTAGAACAATATCCAAAGAAGGGTTGTTTCTTCCTGAAAGGATATGAGAAATGGAAGACCTTTGTGCTCCAATCTCATCAGCAAACTGAGTTGGATTTAATCCATACGACTTTATCAGTAATTGAATTCTTTCTTGCATAACAGTATTTTACATTTGTAATATTGTTCACATTTGTAACAAAATACTTATTTTACAAACTTAAAATTAACATTTTTACAATTGTGTATTCTTAATACGTTTAACTAATAATAAAGTTACATTATAAGAAATAATATTTATATAGATTATTATCAATACTTTATACTTATATATTAGATTGTTCATATATTATAGTAAAAACATCTAATTATCTAATCATTTACTTTAATTAATTATTATAATTAACTGGGTTTTAACATTAATATCTAAATATATAATCTATTTATGCTTATTTAAGAATGTTACAATTGTGATTCTTAAAATCAAGATTTATATTACACTAAATTAATGTTTACATTTGTAATGTTGTATTAATTCACAAATGTAATTCTACAAATGTAATATAGAAATCTTCTAATAAAAAATCCACTCCTCTGCCCTATTTGCTGAGATTTGAAAATTTCGGACTAAGGTAAGGAGTGGATGGATTTAATTCTAAATTTTTGTTAAAGAAAAAAGGCTTAGATAAATCTATCTAAGCCTTTCCATAGAAGTAAAGATTATCTTAACGAATATTCTCTGCTCTATAACGGTTGGTTGATTTGTATGCATCACAACGTTTTTGAGCACATGATTCGAAAAGAATAACAATTGCAAATACTCCTAATAATACTAATGCTAATTTTTTCATTTTTATATTTAATTATTTTTATTTTCTTTACTTACGATTCGCACATTATCTTACTTACAAATCTTGTGCAAAAGTACATATAATTTGGAAACTAAACATACTTTTATACACTAAAAACGTATAGAGCTGTGATTTTATTGTGATTAAATAATGATATTCGTCCCTCTATCCTACTTCTTTTTTTACTACATATTATTAGGGTTTTACTAGAACTTGATTCTACGATTCTATCTCTTGATTCTAAAAAATTAGAATCAAATTCTAATTTCGTAGAACTTGATTCTAATTTCACAAATTAAGCTTATTGGAAAATAAGTTTAGCTTATTAAAGAAAAACCTTTGTTTATTTATTCTTAGAGGAATAATATTTGCATATTTCTCTTAATCCGCACTCCATACATTTTGGTTTTCGTGCAATACAAACATATCTTCCGTGAAGGATAAGCCAGTGATGTGCAATAGGTATTAGCTTTTTAGGAAAGTTTTTTGTTAATTCCTTCTCTACTTCAAGAGGTGTTTTGGCATTATTTGTTAGTCCTATTCTATTAGAAACTCTAAAAACGTGAGTATCTACCGGCATATTGGGCTGATTGAATAAGACTGAGGTTACTACATTTGCTGTCTTTCGCCCCACACCGTCTAATTCTTGAAGTTTTTCAACACTATCTGGCACTTGAGAATCAAACTTTTCAACTAATTTCTTAGCCATTGCCACCAAGTGTTTGGACTTATTATTGGGATAAGTAACAGATTTTATTATTTGATATACTTCTTCAGGTGTTGCTTTTGAGAGTTTTAGTGGTGTTGGATATTTCTTAAACAATTCTGGTGTTACCATATTAACCCTAACATCTGTGCATTGTGCTGAAAGGATTACAGCAACAAGGAGTTCAAAAGGATTATTATAGTCCAATTCACTTTCTGCAACTGGTCTTTCTTTTTGAAAATATTCAATGACTGCCTTATATCTTTCTTTTTGGGTCATTTAGTTTTTTGATTTATTTATACTCAATACTGTTGATACAGGATAGTGGTCTGAGTTCTCAACATCTCCTCTTTCAAAACTTTTTGCTGAGAAAAAAGTCTTGTCAAAAAATATATAATCTATTCTATATGCTGGTAAATCACCATTATATGTTGTTCCAAAGCCCTTACCTTTTGCAACAAATGCATCAGAAAGATGTTTTTTGAACTTCCTATAAGTATAAGAGAATGGAGTATCATTAAAATCTCCCATCAAAACTATTGGTATTGAACTTTCTTCAAATATCTTTACCAACTCATCAACTTCATGGCTTCGCTTTGTATTGGCCCATATTAATTTTTGAACAAGGGGTTTTGCATCTTTCTCAATAGTGTTTTTAACTCCTTCTTCTTTGAGCTTTGTAAAAACTTGCTTGTCTTCTTCCTCAAGTTTGTATGATGCAAGATGTAGATTTATTATTCTTATCTTCTTATTATTACTTAGTTGAATATCGGAATAAATATAAGAATTGCTTGATTCTTTTAATGGAAAGAGTACTCCTGATTGAATTATTGGAAGTTTAGAATATATTACATTACCATTTATATGATTCTTGCCGTTTATTGGTGCATAAAAATGCTTATATCCTGTCTTTATAAGTCTTTGATGTATTGAGTTTTTAGTTTTGGAACTAGCATAGTCTTGTAGTGCTATAATGGTTGGATTTAATCTTTGAATATAATTATATATGGAATCTATTCTTTCTTCTTTGCTTTCGTTCCATTTGGTATTGAAGTGAAAGGAACAAACATTATAACTTAAAAGTTTTATATCATCACTATAAATAGATGTTCTATGTTCTGTTCCCTTATATTTGTAAAGTGCAGGAATATAATCTACCTTTATAAGTATACATACAATAGGAATAATTATATATTGCCATTTTACAAAAAGCCAAATCACAATAAAAATAACATTGATTAGTAAAAGATAAGGATAGAAGAATGAAAAAAGTGAAAGTTTGGGATATAAGTGAGGTGGAACATATGCAGAAGCATAAGAGAGAAGTAGAAGAAATGTAAAAAATAAGTTTAGTATATAAAATATTCTTTTTATTAGTTTAGAGCGTTTTTTCATTATTGATTAATAAGTAGTAAAAAAATTTTATAAAGAGTCAGATATTTTTGAGTTTTTACGAGAAGCGTTAAGAACATGGTCTATTTTTGAATATTCAATATCTTTATTAGTTAAAAACTCTTCATCTTCATATCCTCTAAGCTTATCAACCTTCCAATGTTCATCATCTCTAATTAAATACCAATCTGTTAAAAAGGTTTTCTTAAATGAATCTATTGTCTTTACTTTTACTGTTGCGCTATCACCCTTAACAATGGTTTCAAGTATTTCAATCTTTTCAATCTTAACAACATTACCTCCTATTGATTGAATTATTTCTATATATTTCCTTCCCAAAGGAGTTGAATTTAACTTCATATTTTCAAAATCCTTATTATTAATAAATGTATAGAAGTTTTCAACAGCCTTATTTACTTTCTCCTCTTGATTATTATCAAAACAAGAAATAAAAACTAAGGGCGTAAGAGTTAGAAAAACTATGTATTTAATTTTATTTTTCATGCAATTTATAAATCTTTATAGACTGCAAATTTAATACTAATTTTTCTTATATCCATTTTACCAATGGAAAATCCATTCTATGTGGCATTAAAGGATGTGTTGGGAATATTCTTAAAGAATAGTCATAAACACCAGCAGAGAAAGGTAATATATTAACTTCAAAACACACTTTATTATGTGAGTAATTAACTTGCGTCATAGGTATTATTCTATGATAGTCCTCAATTAAGTCATTCTTTTTCTTAGCAATAATAATTTCTGCACCCAAATGTTCTGGATTAATATCATTAATATGCAATGTTAGTTTGACAGAAAAATGTTCTTCCATTTGAAGCTTATGGTTTTCTGAATCAGGAAGGACAAGGTCTGCTATTTCTATCTTATTCCATTGCCTTCTCATTTTATGTTTCCAAGCAGCATAATCTCTTGCATTCTTACCATCATTCTCACTCATCAATTCATATCTTGCAAAAAGCTTATTATAAAACTTATTGTAGTAGTCGTCCAATTGACGTTTCATAGTAAAGTGAGGAGCTATTTTTGCAATTGTATTCTTCATTATCTCAACCCACTGACTACTTACTCCTTCTTCATTTTGATTATAATAGGCTGGAATTATCTTATCTTCAAAAGTTTCATAAATAATTTCTGCATCGTAAGCATTTTGATATTCATGTGATTCATAAAGTTGTTCTTCCGCCAAAGCCCAACCTGCTCCTTCCTTGTATCCTTCAGCCCACCAACCATCTAAAACACTAAAGTTTATAACACCATTTACAGAAGCCTTTTGTCCACTTGTTCCGTGATGCTTCTATTGGTCTTCTTGGATTATTAAGCCATACATCGACACCAGAAATTAAATGTCTT
>CAYFWD010000003.1:0-8340 GCA_964346795.1 uncultured Bacteroidaceae bacterium | reverse complement strand
ATCTAAAACAGAGAAATTAACAACTCCATTCATAACGGCTTTCTCTCCTGAAGTTCCAGAAGCTTCTAATGGACGAGTTGGAGTATTTAACCAAACATCAACACCTCTAACCAAATATTTTGCTACATACATATCATAGTTCTCAATAAATAGGATTTTACCTATAAATTGTGGCATCTTAGATATTTCTATTATACGTTTGATAAAATCTTGTCCTGCTTTATCAGCTGGATGTGCCTTTCCTGCAAAAACAAACTGAACAGGTCTTGCTTCATTATTTACCAGCCTATCAAGTCTTTCCAAATTAGTAAATAATAGATGAGCTCTTTTATAAGTTGCAAAACGTCTTGCAAAACCTATTGTTAGAGCTTTTGGATTGAAACGGTCTTTTATTTGAATAAAAAGCTTAGGGTCTTCTGCTCTATTTATAAGTTCTTTACTTAATCTCTTCATCATAAAATCCACTAAGTTCTTTTTAGTAGATTGATGTAAGTCCCATATTTTCTTATCCTCAACCTCATAAATCTTTTCCCAGTATTTAGGATTAGATTGGTCTTTTATATATTCCTTTGTAAAGACTTCATCATAAAACTTACTCCATTTCCTATCTACCCACGTTGGTTGATGAACACCATTTGTTACATAGTCAATATGTAATTCTCTAGGAAAATATCCATTATATAGATTAGCAAACATTTCCCTGCTTACCCTTCCATGAATTTTACTTACTCCATTAACTTCTTGAGAAAAATTAATAGCCAATATACTCATAGAAAATTTTTCATCCTTATCTAATTTATTAACTCTTCCTAAGCCAATAAATTCTTCCCATGAAAGACCAATACTTTCAGGATAATGAGATAGATAAGCTCTAATTAAATCTTCACTAAAAGCATCATGTCCTGCAGGTACAGGAGTGTGAGTTGTGAAAAGAGTTGAACTTCTTACAAGTTCTCTTGCTTGAGAATAGGATATTTTTTGTTTGAAAATATAATCACGAAGCCTTTCTAATGAATTAAAGGCAGAATGTCCTTCATTTGAGTGATAAATTATAGGTTCAAGTCCCAATTCTTTTAACATTCTAACTCCTCCAATACCCAAAAGTATTTCTTGTTTTAATCTATTTTCCCAGTTTCCACCATAGAGCTGATGAGTTATTGTTCTATCCTCTGGTTGATTATCTTCAATATCTGTATCTAATAAATAAAGAGGTACTCTACCAACATCACATCTCCAAATCTTTGCATAAACATCTCTACCTGGAAGATTTATTGATATTTTCTTCCACTTTCCTGTTTCATTTTTTACTGGCTTAATTGGTAGATGAGAAAACTTTTGTGGAGCAAGCTGAGAAATCTGTTCTCCTTCTTTAGTAATCTTTTGAGAAAAATAACCATAACGATAAAGCAAACCTATTCCAATCATATTCTTATTAGAATCCGAAGCTTCTTTTAGATAGTCTCCTGCAAGCATACCAAGACCACCAGAGAATATCTTTAAGGTATCATGTATTCCAAATTCCATTGAGAAATAAGAAATCAACCCTCCTTCTCTATTATTGCCTTCTTCCATGTAAGCATCAAATTCAGAAACAACTTCATCTAATTTTGAAAGAAAATCTTCATCGTGTAAAAGTTTATCTTTTTCTTCCTTACTCAAACTTTCAATTAAATGTATAGGACTTCTGTCTAATTTTTCAAATTTTTCAGAATTAATAAAGTAGAAAATATCTCTTGCCTTAGGTTTCCAAGTCCACCAAAGGTTTTGACTTAGTTTTTCCAATCCTAATAATCTTTCAGGTAGAGATTGAGCAACTAATATCTTCTTCCACATAGGTTCTTCTCCCCAAGTAGAGGTTATTGACAATCTTTGATTAATAGGTTGCTTATGAATATATTGTTCTATTCTTTTTTCACTCTTTCCTAATGCCAAATCGTAAGCTTGATAGTAGTAATTTATTAGGTTTTCCCATAAAGTAGATTTTGATATTTCAAATGCTTTTTCTCTTAGTTTAACCATCTCTTCATCACTTAAACTTAGAGTTTCTTCTATTCTTGATACAATTTCTCTTATGGTTTGAGAGCTATCACCATCAGTTCTTTCAACAACTCCAAGAGCACCATTAAGTCCTTCAACATTATTCTTTATCCAAAGCCCAAATCCTGCAAGGTTGGTTGTTATGGAAGGAATATGAAAAGCCATTGACTCCATTGGAGTATAACCCCAAGGCTCGTAATATGAAGGGAAGATTGAAACATCAAAACCTATCAAAAAGTCAAAATAACTCAAGTTTACCACTCCATCATTTCCATCCAAATAAGAAGGAATAAACATTATCTTTACATTATCATCAGGAGAATTATTTAGTTTATTTTCTTTAATGGCTTTAAGTATTGGGTCATTTTCAGGGTCAAAAAGATGATGTGTTAGATATTGATTAGTTGTTGGTTCACTAAAGTCTTTATTTTCCAACTTATCTAATAGCGACTTGTAAACATCAACATTATGAGCAGGAACAGCAATAACAGCAACAATCTGACGATTTAGCTTCATATCATTTAGTTGTCCCATTGCATTAATAAATACATCTATTCCCTTATTCTTAAACTCATATCTTCCACTATTAATAATTAAAAGTGCATCTTCATCAATCTTTTGACTTGTTAAAGCTTCTGCTATATCAATTACTCTTTCTCTTGCCAAAAGTCTCTTTTTCTCAAACTCATTTTCATTCGGAACAAATGTAGGTTCAAAACCATTAGGAGTAACATAATCAACACCTTTTCCAAAAAAATGCTTACATTCATTATTAGTCAATTCGCTAACCGTTGTAAAACTATCAGCATTTTCGGCAGAAATCTTTTCTAATGAAAACTTTGCTCTAACATTAAACTCATTAGCTATCTGATAAGCATCATAGTGTTGAAGGTCAGAATATAAAGGAAGATTATTTCCTGCTATACATCTTCCCAAAACAGTTGCGTGAGTAGTAAAAGTAGTTGCTATTTGAGGACAAGCTTTCTTTAGATACAAAATCCCCGAACCTGTCATCCACTCATGCCATTGGCTCAAAATCTTGTCTTGTGAAGAAAGATAAAACTCATAGTAACTTTCCACTACCTTTGCTGCAGCATAACCAAATAAAAAAGGCTCAACATAATCCCAGCCTCCAGTTATACTATCCAAACCATAGTCCTTCCAAAACTCCTCAAATAGAGTATCTTTCTGAGAAAAGAAATTAGTAAAATCAACTAAAACCACCAAAGGCTCTCCTTGTATTTTCCATCTACCAATCCTTATTCTTATACCCTTAGATTCTGTGTAAGCCTTCCAGCTTTTAAGTATATAGTTATCTTCTTGAAATTCTGAAACCTGTTCCTTATCTCTCACAATATCAGGACCTATTAACATATAATTATCTTGATATTTTTCTACTAAGGTCTTTGACTTGGTAGAAATTACCGTATGAATTCCTCCTACCTTATTACAAACCTCCCAACTTGTTTCAAAAATAAAATCTGGTTGCATAAATTTTAATTTTATAATGTTCTCTTTATTTTATCTATATTTTTTAAGGCTTGAGCATACTCTTCTCTTAAATTAGAAAAGATATCCTTCACACTCTTTATTTCATTTATCATTGAACTTACTTGACCTATCTCCAATTCTCCTTTTTCTAAATCTCCCTCAAACATTCCTATTCTTGTTTTACCAATTCCTATTATCTCCAATAATTCTTCCTTTGTTGCTCCCCTATCTTCTGCTTCCAAAATACTATCATAGAAACCTCCTTTTAAGAGTCTCGTTGGTGATAGTTTTCTTAACAAAAGCTTAGTATCTCCTTCCTTTGCATTAATTATTGCACGCTTAAAATTATCATGAGCTGACGACTCCTTGCTTGAAGCAAACAATGTCCCTATTTGAACTCCTTCGGCACCAAGAATCATCATAGCAAGCATCTGCTCTCCTGTTGCAATTCCACCTGCTGCAATAATAGGAATATCTACAACCCTTTTCAATTGATTAATCAATACTAAGGTTGTTGTTTCTTCCTTACCATTATGTCCTCCTGCTTCAAAGCCTTCTGCAACAATTGCATCAACTCCTGCCTCTTGAGCTTTCAAAGCAAATTTTTCATTAGCCACAACATGAACAACCTTTATTCCATTATCCTTTAATTTCTGTGTGTATGTAGCAGGGTTTCCTGCGGAAGTAAAAACGACAGGTACCTTCTCCTTTATGACATTATCTATATGCAAAGAAGATTTAGGATTCATAAGTGGAATATTAACCCCAAAAGGATTATTAGTTGAGTTCTTACATTTATATATATGTTCAAGTAAAACTTCCTCACTCATCGAGCCGGCTCCAATCAGTCCCAATCCTCCTTCATTACTAACTGCAGAAGCCAATTCCCAACCACTGCACCAAACCATTCCTCCCGATATAATTGGAGTTTGAATATCAAGTATTTTACAAAGTCTATTTTCCATTTTTTTGGTACAAAGATAATAGAAAATTTGCAATTTCAAATTTTATTAGTAATTTTGGCACTTAAATTAACAATAAATTAAACTCAATTTGTAAGCAATATGAAAAGAGCAATTACTTTCTGTATTATTAGCCTTCTTGCTATTAGCGTATTTTCTCAAGATTGGAAAAGAGGAAAATATAAAACAACACCTCCTGAATATTTTGTTATGTTAAATGCTGATGCAAAAGTTATGATGGGTGTTAACTCAGAACTTAACCCATGGGGATATGGTTTTACTGCAGGCTACCAATACAAAACAGGTAAAAAGAAAGGATATGTTTCTACTGCTCACGGATTAGGAGGTTATGTAGGTTTAATTCATTTCGTTAATTCCAAAACTGATATACATCCTATAGGAACACCTCACGATGTTACCTTCTATGAATATAATAATTTTAGCTATGTTCCTTTTATGCTTTCATACAACTACTATATTATTCATAAAAAAATGAGCTATTTCGCAGGAGTAGATGTTGGAGTACAAATGATGATTAAGGAAAGAGATTATAAAGATGAACTTATATCATATTATAATGGAGAAAACAAAATAGCCATTACTCGTTTTCTCCCAAGTGCTAAAGCTTATTTAGGATGTATGTATGCAATAAACACTGATTTTCACCTAAGGGCTCAAATAGGTGCTGACTACATAATGGGATACACCTTTGACGCAATAATTCCTTACTACTATAGAGACAATTCAGATAATATAATTTATAGTACAAAAATAGGTAAAAAGGAAACTCAGGGACTAATAAATGTTTCTGCATCAGTAGGTATTGTTTATAGTTTGTAAATGCACCTATTCTACTCTTCACAAATTAACCCTTCTCAAATATATACTCTTGACAAGGAAGAATCAACACATTGCGTTAAGGTTCTTCGCTTAAAAGAAGGAGATTATATATATATTACTGACGGAAAAGGTAACCTCCATAAAACACAAATAATAGAAGCCTCGCCTCGCTCTTGCAGTGTTAGAGTTGTTGAAACACAAGAAGAGTTTGAGAAAAGAGACTACCACATACACGTTGCCATTGCACCAACAAAAAACAATTCACGCTTAGAGTGGTTTTTGGAGAAAGCAACAGAAATTGGCATTGACCAAATAACACCAATAATATGTCAGAACTCCGAAAGAAATACATTAAAATTAGATAGGTTGGAGAAAATACTTATTTCAGCAATGAAACAATCACTCAAAGCCTATCTTCCACAAATAAACCCTCCCACTACTTTTATAGAACTTATTCCCTCAATAACTCAAACACATAAATTTATAGCCACCTGCAACGAAGAAGGAAGGAAACTAATCAAAGACCTTTACAAACCAAATCAAAACGTATTTATAGCCATAGGACCAGAAGGAGATTTTACCAAAGAAGAAATACAAAAAGCAGAAGAAAATGGCTTTAAGAAAATAAGCTTGGGAAAAGAACGTTTAAGAACAGAAACAGCAGGACTATACGTAACAGCAGCCATACACCAAATAAATCAATGAAAAAAACATACATTATAATACTTATCCTCTTTCTCTCATTCCTTACCTATGGACAAAAGAACACCATAGCCCTATTGAAATACTCAGGAGGAGGCGACTGGTATGCTAACCCAACATCTCTAACCAACCTAATAAATTTCTGCAACAAAGAATTAGGAACCACACTATCTCCCAACTATGCCACAATAGAAGTAGGAAGCAGTGATATATTTCTCTATCCTTTCGTGCATCTAACAGGACACGGCAATGTTGTATTCTCCCAACAAGAAATAACAAACCTAAGAAACTATCTAATAGGAGGAGGTTTTCTGCATATAGACGATAACTATGGGTTAAGAAAATTTATAGAGCCACAAATGAAGAAAGTATTTCCAGAACTTGAATTTGTAGAAATACCATTTAATCACCCTATATATAACCAAAAATTTTCTTTTCCTAATGGTTTGCCAAAAATACATGAACACGATAACAAGCCACCTAAAGGCTATGGATTATTTTGGGAAGGACGATTGGTATGTTTCTTCTCCTACGAATCAGATTTAGGAGATGGCTGGGAAGATGAAGACGTACACAACGACTCTCCACAAACACGTCTTAAAGCTCTTCAAATGGGTGCTAACCTAATACAATATTGCTTTATGCAATAAAATTCAGTTGAATATCTTAACAAACAACTTTATTTTCCAATAATAACCTTTCCGCTAATATCTTAGTTCACAACTAATTTTTTAGTTCTTTTGCCTTTATCAGTATAGATATTTACTACATAGCTACCTTTCTTTAATGTTCTTATATCTATTATAGCTTCTTTTTTGTTGAGGATTAGGGCTTTTACTTTCTTTCCTAAGGCATCATAAAACTCTATTTCTTTTATTGTCTCTTTACTTTCTATATTTAAGGTATTATTTGCTGGGTTTGGAAATAGCTTTATTATGTTTTCATCAATACTTATTTCTGCTAAACTTGTTGTGTCTGCTCTTGCAACTTTAAGTATTGGAAGAAACTCTATAAAAGTCTTTTGAAAGATATAATATACAGAATCATCAGCAAAACGTACCCATTTATCATCTTTCTTTAGCCAAGGACTTTCTTCAAACCTACAAGCAACCAAAGTATCTGTTACTGTTGCCCAAGGGTCTGGATTATGATAGTCTATTCCTACAAAAATTGTATCATAAGGCAAACCTCTTGATTCAAGTTCATATTCTAAGCAACCAGTAGAATCATATAAACTCCAAGTACAAGGATAGTTAATATCAAAACCATATTGATTATATGAAAGAATATCTCCAGCTAATACGAAATCTTTTACCTGTACTTCATTAGGAAACATATGCCATTTATATCCATTAGAATCTGGAGTGAACCATGGATAGACTGGAATTTGAGCTAGTTGATTAAAGCCCATATCCATTATGCGGAAAAATACAGTTCCATATAAAGAAGGTTCTAAACCACTTGTTGGTATCTTAACTGCTATTCCAATTACCGTAACTGTTGAATCAAAATGATAAGGTTGTGCTACTCCCTGTACTCCATATTGATTACTTCCTGTAACTGCACCATCCAATCTACATGGTATTGTTGTTCCTGGTATATATGTCATTACAAGTGTACAACTATCACAAGTAAATGCTTTTCATTGATGAGAAGCTAAGCTTAAACCCATTGGACATTCACTTATATCATAAGGATGAAATAATATAGTATCATATTGGGTTTGTGCATTTATTTTTAAGAAAGCAAAAACTAAAGCTATTGTTAATATTATCTTTTTCATGATAAAGAATTTATAATTGATAGATGCAAAGTTATACAAAGTTTTAGAAATTTCAAAATAAAAAGGATATATTTTTCTGTTATAAGGAGTTTTATTATTTATTTATTATAGACAAACAAAATAATCACGACACAAAAACGAAGACTTCACGAACTCAAAACGAAGTTTTGATGACCTTAAATCTTCGTTTTTACGAGGTCGAAATGGCATTTCATTTCAACGAAATGGCATTTGGTTACTGATGAGATGCCATTTCATGACAACGAGATGGCATTTCGTTGTCGTTAAGTCTTCGTTTTAGTGTCGTGAAATCTTCGTTTTAAGTTCGTCTAAAGGCTATTTTGATGTTATGAAAAACTTTTTTAATATTTATCAATACCAATAATCTAAATACTTTACTTGATGTTTGTTACATTTAATTAGGTGTAAGTAATTGATAAAATGCTCATTACACCTTATTTTTACAACTACTTAAATATCAATTTCCTTACATTATTACACCCCCCTTAGTAGAGTGTAATGATG
>CAYFWD010000002.1:0-57193 GCA_964346795.1 uncultured Bacteroidaceae bacterium | reverse complement strand
TTGTTTGAAAATAGTCTTAGATTATCTTTAGGTTTTATCTTTGTTTTTTATTCTATAAGAATTATTTTTATTTCCAAAGCTTTTATTTTTAAAGTTTTTTACTATCTTTGTACATTAAATTGTATAATGCATATTTATTTGTATGAAAATTAGTGATATTATTAGGGTTTTAGATGCCCAAGTGCTTGTGGGAAGTGAGTATATAGATTATAGTATTAATCATGGCTTTGCTTCTGACTTAATGAGTGATGTCCTGACTTTGGAAGAGGAACATTTAATTCTTATAACTGGGCTTTGTAATATTCAAACTATTCGCACAGCAGAAATGGCTAATATTTCTGTTATTTTATTCGTTAGAAATAAGCAGGCTTCAGAGGAAATGATTGAGCTTGCTGAGGAAAATGATATGATTATTCTTTCATGCAAATACTCAATGTTTAAGACTGTTGGCTTATTGTATGAAAATGGGCTTGAGCCTGTTTATTAATATTTATGTTTTATGATGCACATTGAATTTACGGTTGTTGAGGGGGATTTTGCAAATGCTGGAAAGGCATCAAGTGAAATAAAAAAAACATTAAAACAACTTAATATAGACAATCAAAAGATAAAAAAGATTGTTGTGGCGGTTTATGAGGCTGAGGTTAATGCAATCGCTCATGCTTATGGGGGAACTATTTTTGTGGATTTAGACCAAGATAGGATTTGTGTTGTGATTAAGGATAAGGGACCAGGGATTGCGGATATTGCTCGTGCTATGGAAAAAGGTTATTCAACTGCTTCGGCTAAGGTAAGGGAAATGGGATTTGGAGCAGGAATGGGTTTGCCTAATATTAAAAATAATGTTGATGAGTTAGATATTAAATCGGAAGTTGGGGTTGGAACAGAGATTAAAATGGTTGTAAATTTTAACTCATAGTTAATTTTATACGATTAAACAATGAATGAAAACTATTTTTATCACGCTTTAAGGATTGACCCGAAGATTTGTTTTGGTTGTACTCTTTGTATGCGTAATTGTCCAACAGAAGCAATAAGGGTTCGTAATGGGAAGGCTACAATTTATGAAAATAAATGTGTGGATTGTGGAGAATGTTATAAAGTATGTCCTTCTGGGGCGGTTTATATTGCTGAAGATGACTTTCAAAGTATATATAATTACAAGTATAGGGTTGTTTTGATGCCTTCTGTTTTTTTGGGACAGTTCCCAGAAGATATTAGAGCTTCCCAAGTTTATTCTGTTATTTATGATATTGGCTTCACTCATGTTTTGGAAGTTGAAGCCTCTGCTTTTCTTCATTCCATTCTATCAAATAAGTATATTCGTGAGAATGAAGACAAAAAACCTCTTATCTCAACTTTTTGTCCTGCAATTGTTAGATTAATTCAAGTAAAGTTTCCTGCTTTGGTTGATAATCTTATTCCAATAAAGGCTCCTGTTGATTTTACTGCTATCTATATTAGAAAGAAACTTATAGAAGAAGGTGCAAATCCGGAAGATATAGGTATTTTTTATATTACTCCTTGTGCTGCAAAGATTGCAGCTACTAAGTCTCCTGTGGGAGAAGACACTTCAACTGTTGATGGTGTCTTGAATATGGATACTATGTATAATATCGTTTTGAAAGAAATCAAACAACATAAAGAGTTCAATAGGAGTATTACTGCAAATAATGATGTAACTTCTGATTGTGTAATATTTTCATTAACTAATGGCGAAAGACGTTTAAATAATTTCAAGAAAAGCTTTGCAATAGATGAGATACACAATGTTATTGAGTTTTTGGAAAAGGTAGAAGATGATGAAATTGAGGATTTGGACTTTTTAGAACTAAGGGCTTGTGATGAAAGTTGTGCTGGAGGTATTCTAACTTGTGGAAACAGGTTTTTGATTAACGATAGAATGATGCAAAGAGCTAGGAAGTTAGCAGAAAGAGAACGTAATGGAGAAACTTCTCGCAGAAAAGCCATTATGAATGAAAGAGAGTATTTAACCCAAAATGCTAATGTAGGTAAGATTAAGCCAAGAAGTATGATGGTTTTAGATGAGGATATAAGTGTAGCTTTTCAAAAACTAACTAAGATTAAAGAAATAGAATCTAAGCTCCCTCATACCGATTGCAATGTTTGTGGAGCTCCTTCTTGTCATGCATTAGCTGAAGATGTGGCTTTTGACAGGGCAAAGATGACAGACTGTGTTTTTATGCAAAGGAATTTAGAGAAAAGAGGTTCTTTAAAGGTTGAGGAAAGTATTGAGATTATGAAGAAGATTTGGGGAGAAGACAAACTAAAAGATTATATACTAAATAAATAACCATAAAAATAAATATTATATAGAATGAACTATAAAGTAGTATTGAGGTCTGTTGTTTTAGTTGTTTCTCTTTTTTTGATAAGTAATATTAATGCTCAAAATCTTAGAATAGAAATTAAGGGGGAAAGTCTTAGTGGTAAAACTGTTGAATTAATTTCTATAATGGATAATATCTCTAATTTGGAGCAAAAGATTGCTACTCAAACAATAAATCATGGAGATTCTTTAGCAAGTTTTTCTGTCCTAATTGATAATACTTCTTTTATGAAGGTTAGGATTGAAACCTTTGACTATGGTTTTATTGCTCAAAAAGGGGCGTCGTATAATATGAGATTAATGCCTTTTAATTTCAATATAAAAGATTCCATAAACACTCTTTTCTATAAGTTTGAACTTCCAATAAGGATAGAGTCTTCAACAGATAATAATTTAAACCAAATAATATACTCCATAGATACAACAATTGAGAATTTTGTTATAGAAAATAAGACAGAGTTACTAATTTATAGAGATAAAAGAAAGGTTGATACTCTAAAACAAATGGTTAATTCTTTGGTTGATACTTCTCAAAGCGACTACGTTAAGAACTATGCAAAGTATGCTCTTGGAAAGCTTGAGTTTTCTTCAAAAACAGTAAATGATAAACAGCTTAAAACTGACCTTTTCTTCAACAAACCCATATTATATGATAATATAGGTTATATGGATTGTTTTGAAACTATTTATGGACACTATTTTACAGAAGGTAATAAGGTAATAACCAAACAAAATCTTTGGCGTTGGTTTGAAAATAATAACTATTTTTCATTGATAGATTCTCTAGGGGTTGATACTTTATTAAAAAATGAAGTTTTTAGGGAGTTGGTATTTCTTAGAGGAATGAAAGAAGCGTTTTTCTCAACCCAATATAGTGATTTGCATATTGTAACCATACTTGAAAACTACATTTACCAAACTAAATTCAAAGAACATATAAAGATAGCTAAGAATCTCTTAGAGCTATTTGCTCAAAAATCACATTATGGCTCAAAAGCTAAGGAGTTTTCTTTGCAAGACATTAATAATAACTACATAACCTTAGATAAATACAAAGGTAAACCCTTAATTCTTTCTTTTGTCAAGCTTCATGAACCTGCTTGTTTGAGAGAGTTAAGTATGATGTATGGTTTTGTTGATACTTTAAGTGAGAACTTTAATTTTTTAACCATAACCTGTGATAATAGCTTAGATGCTTTGTTTAATTTCTTAGTCAATTCAAATGTTGGAGTTAGATATAAATGGGATTTTGCTTATTTTGGAGGGAATTGGGACTTGTTAAGAGCTTATAATGTTGTTGTTTTTCCAACCTTTATTCTAATAGATTCAAAAGGAACAATACTTCAAAATCCTATGCGGAAACCATCTGAAGGAAGTTTAGTGCCATTTGTTCCAAGGAAAGAAATTATTAAGGAAAAGTTTTTTCTATCTCCAAAATAATCAAAAGTTTTGGAGCTTTATGATAATATATGTAAATTTGCCTTTTCAAATAAATAAAAGAAAATAAATATGTCTGATAGTATAGTAATTATCCCAACTTATAACGAGAAAGAAAATATAGAAAATATTATTCGTACTGTTTTTTCATTAGAAAAAGTTTTTGATGTATTAATTATTGATGACGGTTCTCCAGATGGAACGGCTCAAATAGTTTTGGAGCTAATGAAAGAGTTCCCAGAAAGATTATTCTTAGAACAAAGAAAAGGGAAATTAGGCTTAGGAACAGCTTATATACATGGTTTTAAGTGGGCTTTGAATAAAGGATACGACTATATATTTGAAATGGATGCCGATTTCTCGCATAACCCAAAAGATTTAATTAGGCTTCACAATGCTTGTATTAATGGTGCAGACCTTGCAATAGGCTCTCGTTATGTTGGGGGAAAGATTTCTGTTGTAAATTGGCCAATAGGAAGAGTGATTATGTCCTATTATGCTTCTTATTATGTTCGTTTTGTATTGGGTATGAAGATTTCTGATGCAACAGCAGGTTTTGTTTGCTATAAAAAAGAATTGTTGAGCAAGATAAATTTTGATAAAGTGAAGTTTATAGGATATGCTTTTCAGATAGAAATGAAATATACTGCTTATAAGCTTGGCTTTAAGCTTGAAGAAGTTCCAATTATCTTTACAGATAGAGTTTTGGGACAATCTAAAATGAGTATGAAAATATTTAAGGAAGCATTTTTTGGAGTTTGGAACTTAAAGTTCAGAAATTGGGATAAATATAATGAAGTTTAGAAATTTTGATAAAGAATAATTGAAAAATGAAAAGAAAATTTTGTTTTATACTATTATTAATTAGCTTCTCTAACCTTGTTTTTGCTCAAGGAAAACTAATTCGTATAGAAGATGTTCAGAATAGGAAATATTATATAAAAGAGATTTACGATGTTCAGTTTATGGGCAAGAGTGACTCATACTCTTTTACTAAAGATGGAAAAACTCTTTGGGTTGGTAACCAAAAACAAGAGCCTAAGGAAACTTTACGCTTGGAGGACATAAGCCCAAAACCATCAATCTTTATGGGATTAAAATATATTTCTGACAATGAATTTATTTACACAACAGAGAATAAAGAAAAATATATTTATAATCTCAAAACCAAACAAACTAAGAAATTATATACTATAGAAAAGGAATGGGATTTTGTTGAAATAAGTGATAATCTCAATAGTATTGCATATAAGAAAGATGATAATATTTTTGTTCAAACAAACTCTCAAACAAATCAAATAACAAATGATGGCTCAAGAGAAATAGTTTATGGTGAAGCTGTTCATAGGAATGAATTTGGAATAGACAAGGGCTTGTTTTGGAGTAAAGATGGTCAAAAGCTTGCCTTTTATAGAATGGACCAATCAATGGTTACAGACTATCCACTTGTAAATACTCAAGAAAGAATTGCCAAATATAATCCTGTGAAATATCCTATGGCAGGAGAAAAATCGCATGAGGTTTTGGTTGGAGTGTATGATGTGAATACACAAAAAACAATTTACCTAAAAACAAGAAAAGATGAGTCTTTGGAAGAAAGAGAAATGTATTTGACTAATATTTGTTTTTCTCCTGATGGAAAAACTATTTATATAGCTAAACTAAATCGTTTACAAAATCATCTTTGGCTTGAAAGTTATGATACTCAAACAGGGGATAAATTAAATATTCTTTTTGAAGAGACATCTCCAAAATATGTTGAGCCAGAAGCTCCAATGGTTTTTGTTCCTAACTTTCCAAATCAATTTCTTTGGTTAAGTGAAAGAGATGGATATAACCATATTTACTTATATGATATTAATGGGAAGCTTATTTCTCAACTTACAAAAGGAGATTGGATGGTAACTTCCATAGAAGGTTTTAATGAAAAGGCAGATGAGGTATTTTTCTATGCAACAAAGGATTCTCCAATTGAAAGAAATTTTTACGGAGTAAGCTTAAAGGATGGAAAACTTACTAAATATTCTGTTGGAAAAGGAACGCATAGTATTGCATTTAATTCAAAAGGAACATTGTTCGTTGATACCTATACCAATTATAATGACACTCCTTCAAGAAGTCAATTAGTTGATAAGAAAGGAAAAGTTCTTAGGGTTTTGAATGAGAGTGAAGATGCTTGGAAGGATTTAGACAAACCAATTATTGAAATATCCACACTCAAGGCTAATGATGGAACTGATTTATATTATAGAATGATAAAACCACATGACTTTGACCCTAATAAGAAATATCCTGTTTTGGTTTATGTTTATGGAGGACCTCATGCTCAGTTAGTAACTAATTCTTGGCTTGGAGGAGCAAATAATTTCTTTATGTTTTTAGCTCAACAAGGTTTCATAGTTTGGACATTGGATAATAGAGGTTCTGCAAATAGAGGTTTTGATTTTGAGTCTGCCATTTGGCATAATTGTGGAAGTGTTGAGGTGCAAGACCAAATGGTTGGGGTTAATTACTTAAAATCTCTACCTTTTGTTGATAGTGATAGAATAGGTGTTGATGGTTGGAGCTATGGAGGTTTTATGACAATTTCTCTTATGCTCAAACAGCCAAATGTTTTCAAAACAGCTTCAGCAGGAGGACCTGTGATTGATTGGAAATGGTATGAAATAATGTATGGAGAAAGATATATGGGAACTCCACAAAATAATCCAGAGGGTTACGAAAACTCAAGTCTTATAAATCATGTTGATAGTCTTAACGGGAAACTACTAATTATTCAAGGCTATCAAGATGCAACAGTAGTGCCTCAACATTGCATTGAGTTTATACGTCAAGCTATCAAAAAAGGCAAACAGCTTGATTTCTTCCTTTATCCTGACCATGAACATAATGTTAGGGGAAAGGATAGAATACATCTTTATAAAAAGATTTTCCAATTCCATAAGGATAATTTATAAGAATAATACAGACAAAAATATATGTTTACAGGTATAATAGAAAAAACGGCAAAGGTTGTTGCTATTGAGAAAGAAAACACAAATTATCATTTTACTTTAGAAGTTGATTTTGCAAAGGAGCTAAAAATTGACCAGTCAATGTCTCACGATGGTTGTTGCCTGACTGTAGTTAAGTTGGACTACGATAAAAATCAATATGTAGTTACTGCTATGAAAGAGACTATGGACAAAACTAATCTTTCCACTTGGCAGGTAGGGACTGAGGTTAATGTAGAACGTTCTATGAAAATGGATGGACGTTTTGACGGACATATTGTTCAAGGACATGTTGACCAAGTGGCTCGTTGCACAAAGATAATAGATGAAAATGGTTCATGGAGATATTTCTTTGAATACGATAAAGACAAGAGCAGTTTCACTGTTCCTAAGGGCTCAATATCTGTTAATGGGGTTAGCCTTACTGTCGTTGATTCTCAAGAAGGAATGTTTTCTGTTTCAATAATTCCATTTACTCAAGAGGTAACAAATTTCCATAATTTCAAGGTAGGAACGATAGTAAATATTGAATTTGATGTTTTTGGCAAGTATGTTCAAAGACTATTGGAGCAATACCTTGGAGATAAGAAATGATAGAAACCACTCAAATGCCAGATAAGGCAGTTATGGTTGGAGTTTCAACTCCAAACAATTCTTTTGATAAAACCCAAGAGTACTTAGAAGAGCTTTCTTTTTTGATTGATACTGCAGGAGGAGTAGCAGTAAAAAGTTTTATTCAAAGACTTCCCTATAATGACCCAAGAACCTTTGTTGGTAGTGGGAAGTTGGAAGAAATAAAAGAATATATTACTGCTGAAGAAATCCAATTCGTTGTTTTTGATGATGAACTTACTCCTTCTCAAATGAGAAATATAGAAAA
This sequence comes from uncultured Bacteroidaceae bacterium, assembly GCA_964346795.1. Classification (GTDB taxonomy): domain Bacteria; phylum Bacteroidota; class Bacteroidia; order Bacteroidales; family P3; genus UBA10566. The sequence goes on along the minus strand of CAYFWD010000002.1, from coordinate 49,533 downwards.
GCAACTTAATTGTCAAATATTAGATAGAACGGGATTAATTTTAAATATTTTTGCTCAAAGAGCCAGAACCTCACATGCTAAAACTCAAGTAGAATTAGCCCAGTATCAATATTTACTTCCTCGTTTGACTCGTATGTGGACACACCTTGACCGTCAAAAAGGAGGGTTGAATATGAGAGGAACGGGAGAAACTCAGTTAGAAACAGACCGAAGAATAATTCTGTCCAAAATATCTCTTCTAAAAGAAAAACTTAAAGATATAGATAAGCAAAAGATTGTTCAAAGAAAGAGTAGAGAAAGCCTAATAAGAGTTGCCTTAGTTGGATATACCAATGTTGGAAAATCAACCATAATGAATCTTCTTGCTAAGAGTGATGTTTTTGCGGAGAACAAACTTTTTGCAACTCTTGATACCACTGTTAGAAAGGTAGTAATAGATAATCTTCCTTTCCTTTTGAGTGATACAGTAGGTTTTATTAGAAAGCTCCCTCATGGACTAATAGAGAGTTTCAAATCAACCTTAGATGAGGTAAGGGAGGCCGATGTTTTGATTCATGTTGTTGATATTTCTCACCCAGGGTTTGAAGAGCAGATTGATGTAGTTAATCAAACCTTAGAGGAAATAAAGGCAAATGACAAACCAATCATTATAGTATTTAACAAAATAGATGCTTACAAATATATAAAAAAAGACGAAGATGATTTAACTCCAATTGAGAGAAAAAACTGGTCATTGGAAGATTTTAAAGCTTCATGGATGGGTAATAGTTCAATGCCTACATTTTTTATATCAGCAAAAGAAAAAGAAAATATTGAAGAATTTAAGCAAGCGATGTATGATTCAATCAAGCGTCTTCACGCTTTAAGATATCCATATAATAATTTCTTATATTAAAAAATAAATTGAAAATAATATGATAAATTCAGACACAACAACTGCTGTGGCAGAAAAAATTACAGAAGCTCCAACAAATGTTGAAAGCATAATCACTGTAGCAGCTCAATCAACGGCTGAAACCGTAAAACAAAGTATTGATATGATTCAACAACTTCAACAAAAAGGGATTAGTCTTCTTCTTGAATATGGACCAAAACTCATTGTTGCAATTCTCCTTCTTTGGTTAGGGTTCAAGCTTACTAATTTCTTTTGTCGAAGAATAAGGAAAATAATGGTTAAGAGAGAAGTAGACTCTTCTTTAATACCTTTTATAGTTCAAACAATATCAATAGTATTAAAAATCCTAATCATATTAAGTGTTATTAGTATTATAGGTATTCCTATGACTTCTTTTATTGCACTTTTAGGAGCAATGGGATTGGCTATTGGTATGGCTTTTTCAGGAACACTTTCCAATATTGCTGGAGGAGTTGTGCTTTTGGTTTTACGTCCTTTCAAATCGGGAGATTATATTGAAGCTCAAGGAACAGAAGGAACGGTAAAATCTGTTCAAATCTTCACAACAGTTCTAATAACTCCAGATAATAAAACCATTTCTATTCCAAATGGACCTCTTGCAACAGGAACAATAATAAACTACTCACTTTTAGATACAAGACGTTTGAATATTAACCTCAAACTTGCACATGGAGTTAATACAAATCAAATATCAAAAGATGTTATTGAAATACTTAATCAAGACCAAAGAGTATTAAAAACTCCAGAGCCAATGGTAATAACCAATATTACAGAATCTTCCGTAACTCTTAGTGCAAGAGTATGGGTTGGTACAGATGATTATTGGGATGTAAATTGGAACTTAAGCGATAAGATTTATCAATATATGTTTGACAACAAAATTGAAGTTCCAATCGTTAAACTATAACCTTTAATTAAAAACATAAATAAATGAGCAATTCCAATCCTCTTAGATTATTTTCTTTTAATAAGATAATAGTCCCTTTAATTTTAGGGATTGGAGTTGCTATTTTTCTTGTAGCAAAAGACTTTTCTCAACCAATAATTACAGAAGTACCAATGGGAGAAGGGGCTTACTATTGGATTGATGCAAATAATGACCAAGCAAAAGAAATAAGTGAGCTTCATCAGGCAGATATAAACAATCAGGGGAATATTAAGGTTGATTACCAAAAAGATATTCTAAAGAATATTCTCAAAACATGGACTTGGGGCTCAACCTTTTGTTTACTTGTTGCAATGTTTTTTGCAATAATGAGAGACGTAATGTATATGTATAGATTGCGTTTCCTTTCCGATAAACAACTTTCATGGAAACAATGTTTTCAAATCATTATGCTTTGGGAATTTAGTTCTGCCATTACCCCTACAGTTGTTGGTGGCTCTGCTGTTGCTCTTTTTATTGTCTCGTTAGAAGGGATTGGTGTGGCTCGTTCCACTGCAATAGTTATGATAACGGCACTTTTAGATGAACTTTTCTACATAATAGTTGCTCCCATTACAATCCTGTTAGTTGGTGCAAACCTCGCTTTTATTCATGATTTTGACTTTATGGTTTTTGGACAAAGATTTGGAGTAATAACAGTTTTCTTTATTAGTTATGGATTTATGTGTTTGCTTACAATAATAATACTTTTAGCAATTTTCATTTATCCAAGAGGATTCAAATGGCTACTTTACACTCTTTCTCGCAAAAAAATATTCCGCAAAAGAAAGGAAAAATTGCAAAAGATAGGCGATGATGTAATTATTTCTTCAAAGGAGTTTAAGGGCAAAAGTTTTTTATTTTGGATAAAAGCATATTTCATTACTTTAGGTTCGTGGATATCAAGATTTTTGGTTGCTAATTTCTTGATTTTGGCTTTCACTCCAATTGCAGACCATGTTTGGCTTTTTGCACGTCAGTTAGTAATGTGGATTGTCCTTTGTATTAGCCCAACACCAGGGAGTAGTGGAATAGCAGAATTTGCTTTTCCTGTTTTCTTTAGAGAATTTATACCTCTTGGACTTGGCTCCACTCTTTCTGTGCTTTGGAGAATATTTACTTACTACCCATATATTATTTTAGGGTTAATTGTCCTCCCAATATGGTCAAAGAGAGTTATCACACGTCAAAGATTAAAAAGAAGAAATCTTCAAGAATAATTCTTAAATAATCCTTACTCAAAAAAAGTCCCTATATAAATAAATTTATCCGCCGTATAATTTTATTTTTGCCCTAGATAATTTTATTTTTGCGAAGTCTTTTTTCAAATAAGTCCCTTTTATTTTTAAGTAACCTTTGATTAAATTATTTCAGAGGCTAATTTGTCAAAACTAATACCATCAAAATTTCCCGAACTCATCATTAACAGGTTGCTATTCTCCCATTTTTGACTCTTGATTTCTTTTATCACTTCATCAGAATCAGTACAAACTTTGATGTCCTTTCTTCCAAAAGAAGAATAAACCTGTTCAGGAGTTATAGGAGGGAGTCTTTTATGTGCAATGGTGTGAGGATTAAAATAAACTATTGCAATGTCTGCCTCGTTCATAGCTCCATTATACTCCAAAAGAAATTCTTTGGTCAAACTGCTAAAAGTATGAAGCTCCATTGCTGCAATAAGTTTCCTTTGAGGATATTGTTCTTTGAGGGCAGAAATGGTTGCTTTGAGTTTGGAAGGAGAATGAGCAAAGTCCTTATATACTGCAACGCTATCATTCTTCTTTACCAACTCCAATCGCTTTGAAGCACCTGTAAAACTACCTATAGAGTTTAAGAAATCTTCATTGCTAATCCCTATTTCCTCGCAAACCAACATTGCGCCGTAGAGATTCATAAGATTATGCTTGCCAAAAACCATAATAGGATACTCTTTACCTTCCCAAATAATGGTTGTAACTCCGTTTTCAATCTTATGAGGAATTACACCATAAGGCATTTTTTTTATATCTTTTCTTATGTTTTGAGAAATATTTCTTACGTTTTCATCTTCATTGCAAAAGATTAAAGAACCATTTTCCTGAATTTTTTCACAAAATAATCTAAACTGCTCAACATATATTTCAAAAGTAGGGAATACATTAATATGGTCCCAGGCAATACCGCTAATTAGGGCAATATTAGGTTTGTAAAGATGAAACTTAGGACGAAGGTCAATAGGAGAGGTTAAATATTCATCTCCCTCCAAAACCATATATTTTGCTTCCTCCGTAATTCTAACCATAACCTCAAAGCCTTCAAGTTGAGCCCCTACCATATAGTCAGTGTCAATATTCATCTTATTCATAACATGCAAAATCATCGTAGTTATAGTTGTTTTTCCATGACTTCCCCCAATAACAATTCTTATCTTATTCTTTGACATTTCATAAAGAAACTTTGGGTAAGAATATATTTTTAGATTATTCTCTTGTGCTTTTATAAGTTCAGGATTATCTTTCTTAGCGTGCATTCCCAATATTACAGCATCTAAATCTTTTGTAATATTTTCTTCTTTCCAACCAATTTCTTTTGGTAAAAGATTATACTTTTCTAATTTGGATTTAGCGGGGTCAAAAATCTCATCATCAGAACCGCTAACGATATGTCCTTTCTTGTGTAGAGCAATGGCTAAATTATGCATTGCACTTCCTCCAATAGCAATAAAATGTACCTTCATAAAAACCTGTTTATTTTCCTACAAAATTAATATTTTTTTGCAGGAAAAAGTTAAAAAAGTGAGAAAAAGTTTGTATTTTCAAAATTAGATAGTATATTTGCAAGTTGTAAAGTAAGAATAAAATTAATCAAATAAAGTTTTAACAAACAAAAAATTAATCATGAAAAGAACAATTTTACTAATTGCAGCTCTTGTTATTGGAGCTACAAGTGCAAATGCACAAAGGTTTATTTCAAAAGATTTAGCTCCTGCTCACGATAAGGTGGCAGTTTCTACTTCAGAAATAAGCATATCCCCTAAGAAGGACGCAAACTTAAGAAAGGATTTCGTTTATGGAACTCCTGCTATGACTGTTAAGTTTGATGACCCTACTCAATACGTAATTGAAAATCTTCCTGGCCATACAGGAGGAACAAATCAAGGACAGTGGCGTGTATTAGATACAACTGCTGCTTCTACAACCATTTTACAATCCACTTATCCAAGATTATATACATATTTTGGAATGGCAACTCGTGGATATTATTGGTTTACAAGATTAGTTGGAGGAGAAGTTGGTGATGGTTTTGCTCTTATTTCTCCTTTAGAAGTATTCTATGCTGATGGTCAAGTCCACTCAAAAGTATATAATGCAGCTATAAGACTAACAGATGGTTTTGCTACAACTGGATTTAACACAGTAGATGTTGTGTTTAATCAATATACAATGCGTTTTAATTCTGATAGATATTTTATAGACTATAGTACATCTCCAACATTTGCAACCTACGATTCTATTGAATTCAATGTTAGAGGAATCGAGTTAGATGCAAATGATGAAGCTTATGGTCAAAAAATAGTTACTCTTCCAGTAGCAAATTCAGTAGATAAACCTGTTCTTTATGTTCGTTTCCGTTATTTCTGTAATGATACTGAAAACACTGACCTTCCTGCAGGATATCGTTGGATAGTTGATGAAGTAAATGTATATAATGGACCAGAATATAGAATGAACATTATTTCTGCAAATCATGTTTTTGCAGCTTATGGAGTTGTTCCACAAGGAATGCCAATGGATACTCTAAACTTTATGGTATCTGTTGAAAATACAGGAGGGAAAACATTGTATTCTGCTTCTGTTGAGGAATTAACTCATCATGCAACAGATTTTGAGTTTCCAAATGTGTTTGGAGATTTAGTAACTCCTTCAGTTGTTTTTGCATCTGCTCCTCAAAACTTTACAACAGATGTTAGAGTTGATTCTATTGATGAAGTAGGTCATATTAGAAGAAATATTGATATTATGACAGAAGGTGCTGGAGCAAAAATGTATAATAATCAAGCAGGACTATACGGACTTTCTACAGGAATAAAATATCTTCAATCATTAGATAGCACAAACTATCAAGTTATTGCAATGGAAGATTCAATCTATTATAGAGTTTCTGAAATGCCAGCAAGAGAAGATGCTGTAGGAACTGCACGTTGGGCATCTGATGCTGATGTATTGATTGAAGGAATGGCGTGGGCTTATGGACTTCAAGGCAGATATATTTCTGATAATACTTCATCTGCAACTAGTGCAGGTTATGAAGTATGTACTCGTTATATTACAGCTGAAGATTTAGATATTGAAAATAATGCTTATTATGCAAAGGGAGTTGAAATCGTTCCGGCAGCTGACTCTTGTGATGCTGGTTTAAGAATTCAAGCTTCATTAAAATATGTAGATTGGAATGAAACACAAACACAAGTTACAGATGCATCTATTGCAACTGAGGCATATAGTGAACCTACAGTAATAAATGAAGGGTTAAATAATGGAATATTTACAAATCCAGATCCAAATGCAATAGAATTTACAACTAACTACAACTCTGTTTATTTACCATTCACTGAAGATTCTATTCTATTATACCCTGGTCAATACTATTATGCTTGTTACAAACTATTTGATGATGGAAAATTCTATGTTGCAAGAGATGATAGAAACTATTTACCAACATTACAAACTTATGACTGGTGGGCTGAATTAGTATTTAGTCCAGGAGCTCAAAATCCTTATGCTTGGGGTTATTTCTTTGGAGACTTTTTCTCTAATTATAATGCACCAATGATTCGTTTAATGGTTTCTAAAAACCCACTTTCAATCAAGAGTGTAACTCCAACAACTCCTTCTTTCAACCTAAATGCTTATCCTAACCCAGCTCAAAATGAAACTACAATTGAATACTCATTAACTTCAAATGCTAATGTTTATATCACTGTAACTGACATTATGGGAAGAGAAGTTGTAAGACTTGACGAAGGAAGAAAAGCAGCTAACACTGTAAACAGAGTTTCTTTAAATACTAATAACTTAAATAATGGTACTTACTTCTATACAATTAATGTAAACGGAGTAAAAGAAACTAAAAAACTTGTTATCAACAAATAACATATAGTTTATTATGCATTAAAAGGAGCTTACAATTTTGTAAGCTCCTTTTTTTTGTAAGAAAAATTAATATATTTTGTCAAAATAAAAGGTAATAAATATTATAAACATAAATTTTTACGTTATTTATTTGTATTTTTGCCAACCAAAACAAAAAAATAATAAAGAAGATGAGGTTATTGAAACAATTCACAATTATGATAATGCTAACTCTTTTTAGCATTAATTTATTTGCAATTCCTGCAAACCCAACACCAATAACAATTAAACAACCCAATGGAAAATCCCTTACCTTAATCCAAAAGGGAGATGAAAAAGTAAATTGGGCTATAACCATAGATGAATACACTTTGGTAAGAAATAATAAAAATCTTTGGGTTTATGGTCAATTAAATGAAGAGGGAGACTTGGTTCCTTCAAGTTTTCTTGCTGTCAATTCTGATGAAAGAACACCTGAAGAAAGATTATTTTTAAGCACATTGCCTTATAATCTCCGTTATAGTACAAGACAGATAGAAGAAAAGAAAACCTTGTATCAAACAGAAAACACCCATAAGGCAGTAACGACAGGAACAGTTCGTTTGCTACTTATTTTAGTAGCTTTTAACGATAAACCATTCACTTATACCCAAAGTGATTTTAATAATTTGTGTAATCAAATTGGTTATAACACTAATGGAGCAACAGGAAGTGTTAAGGAGTATTATTCTGACAATTCAGGAGGTTTGATTAATATGGTTATAGATGTTGTAGGTCCAGTAACTCTTCCACAGAATTCTTCATATTATGCAAGTGGAGGAATGGGAGCATTTGTGAATGGAGCCTTAACTCTTGTAGACCCAACAGTGAAATTTACAGACTATTTAAACGGTCAAACAAGTGTGTCTAATATTCATTTTGTATTTGCAGGACAGCCACAATCTTCAACACAAAATCCAAGTGATATTTGGCCTCATAAATCCTATGTTTCTAATAGTATTGTTAAAGATGGAGTTCGTTTTACAACATATTCCTGCTCTGCAGAAAAGAGAACTCCTTCGCAAATGGATGGAATAGGGACAATGTGCCATGAAATGGGACATGCCTTAGGTTTAATGGATTTATATGATACTGATTATAGTGGAAGTGGAGGTACTGCAGTAACTCCTGATGATTGGTGCTTGATGGCTTCAGGAAGTTATAATAATAATAATAATACACCTCCATATTTGAATGGTTGGGAAAGAGAAATTCTTGGTTGGGGAGTACCTATCAATTTAACATCAACATCTTCAAATACCTTACCTTGTGTAGCTGATTCATTAAAATCTTATAGAATTAATATTAGTTCTGATGAGTATTTTCTAATAGAACATAGAAAACAAAAAAAATGGGATGCTTATGTTCCTGGAAATGGAATGTTAATTTATCATGGAGATAGAAGAAGATTAGAAAACACAACTCCTTTCTATTATAATGATATTAATATTAATCCTAATGATAGAGGTTTTTATATAGAAGTAGCAACAGGTAATAATGCTCATAACTCAACTGCATTAGCTCCGTTTGGAGGTCCAAGCGGACAAAATCATTTTACCAATACCTCAACTCCGGCAACAAAACTAAAGGATGGAACAATTGTAAATAAGCCTATCACTCATATTGGGTACATTAATGACTCTACTATGACATTTAACTTTATGTCAAATATGCCTCAGGTAAAAACATTAGGAGTAGAGTCTTCCACAATCATGGGGTCTTCTGCAACTATTAATGGGGAAGTTTTATACCCAGGAAATGGAGCAATTACAGAAAGAGGAGTTTATTGGCATACTAATCCTGATAGTGTAAATTCTGTAAGTGCAACAAAGGTTATTTCTTCTTCAACAAGTAACACCTTCCAAACATCTATAACCTCACTTCCATATAGTACAGCAATATATTTTAGAGCTTATGTGGCAAATTCTTTTGGAGAAAGTCTTGCAAATGAAGTTATGTATTTTATTACAACAGATGGTTTAGGTAGTATTTTAACTTCTAATCCAACACAAGTAAACCACACAGGAGCAACTTTAAATGGCTCTTTAATTAGTGTTGGTGATGCCCCAATGATTGCAAAAGGATTTGTTTACTCAAATAATTCAGCAACACCTCTTACTATTGAAGATGCAGTAGTTGTTACCTTGAATGACCCAACCTTAGGAGCTTACTCTTATGTCCTTAATGGACTAACAGAACAAACAACCTACTATTATAGGTCTTATGTAACTACATCAATAGGTACAAAATATGGTCAAAGAAAAACCTTCACTACAACCTACCCTGCTATTAATAATAATACTATTTCAAGCAATCAAGAGTTCTGTGGTCAAGGAACACCAAGTCAAATTACAGGCGTAACTCCAACAGGAGGGTATGGAAACTTTACTTATAAATGGCAACAGAAAAAAAGAAATGGAGAATGGCAAGATGCAACACAAAGCAACACAGGAATTAACTATCAACCAGAACTATTAACAGATAGTACTTTCTATCGTAGAATTACCTTCTCCAACAACCTAAAAGACACCTCAAACACCATCCTTATTAATATTAAAAATTCATGGGGAGGAACTCTTACATCTCCAAAAGACACCATAAATGTTGGAAATACAACAGGAACAATAAGATTATCCTCATATATTGGAACAATTCTTAACTGGGAAAGAAAAAAGGATAATGGAGAATGGTCAGCAATCACTCACACTTCACATTACCTAAATCAAACAATAGATTCCGCAGGTAACTATGTTTATAGAGTAAAGGTTAAGAAAGATAATTGTCCAGAAGCCTATTCTTCAGAAAGAGAAATTTATGTAAAAGACCCTCTTTCTTTGGCAGAAATTGATTTAGATATACAAATGAAGATTTATCCAAATCCAAGTAAGGGAATAATCAAAATCAATTCTTCATACACTGAGCCAGTTCAACTAAAAATAATTAATAGCTTAGGACAGACCCTAATTTCTGAAAACACATCAATAGAAGATAAAGAGTTAGATTTAACTAACCTTGAAAGTGGGACATATATTTTGAGCATATTTAATCAAGGAAAACAAACAACAAGAACAATAATAATAAATAAATAATAAAAATGAAAAAGGTAATAAGTACAGAAAACGCACCCAAGGCTATTGGACCATATAGCCAAGCAATAAAATTAGATAATGGACTATTATTTATTTCGGGTCAAACTCCAATCGTTCCACAAACAGGAAAAGTAGTAGAAGGAGGAATAGTTGAACAAACTCATCAAGCCCTAAATAATATTAAAGGAATTGTAGAAGCTGCAGGTTATACAATGAAAGACATCGTAAAAACAACATGTCTTCTTAATACAATGGACGATTTTTCTGCAATGAATGCAGTTTATGCAGAATATTTTACCCAAGACCAACCTGCAAGAGCAACCTATGCAGTTGAAAAACTTCCTTTAGGAGTATTGGTTGAGATAGAAGCAATAGCTTATAAAGCAGAATAAAAGTAATATTTCTTTTATTTATTAATGAAGAAGTTATCTAAAGTTTTGGGTAACTTCTTCTTTATCTATAACAATTCAGAGTTTTATTCGTACAAGCAAATTGTATGACAACCTCAAAACAACAAATAGGACTTTTTTTTGGGAGTTTCAATCCCATACATATTGGACACCTTATTATTGCAAGCTATATTGTAGAGAATACCTTTTTGGATAAGATATGGTTTGTTGTTTCGCCTCATAATCCCTTAAAAAATACTGATGAGCTTTTAGAAGAAAACATTAGATTGGAACTGGTAAGGAAAGCAATAAAGAATAATAAGAAATTTTTTGCAACAGACGTTGAGTTTCATCTTAACAGACCCTCCTACACAATAAACACCTTAAATCACCTTAAAAACAAATATAAGACAAAAGAATTTACATTAATAATAGGAGAGGATAATTTAGACAAATTTGACAAGTGGAAGGCTTACCAGGAAATAATCAATAACTACAAAATAATAGTTTATCCACGTAATAATATAAACACTAAAAAGTTTGAAGAAATAAAAACAATTCAAAGGGTTAATTCACCACAAATAGAAATTTCCTCAACAAGAATAAGGGAGAATATAAAAAATAATAAGTCCGTACAATACCTTTTACCTGAGAAGGTAAGGAAAGAAATAGAAAAAAATAAATATTATTGTAACTCTTAAGACAAAGTTTCGTAAGAGTGAGTAGTTTTAAAGATATTAACAAAACCAATATAAATGAGACAATTAAAAATTACTAAGCAATTAACAAATCGTGAAATCACTTCCTTGGATAAGTATTTGCAAGAGATAGGGCGGTTGGAGATGATTTCACCAGAAGAAGAAGTGATTTTAGCCCAAAGAATAAAACAAGGAGACCAAGAAGCATTGGACAAACTAACCAAAGCTAACCTTCGTTTCGTTGTCTCTGTTTCAAAACAATACCAAAATCAAGGAATGAGTCTTCCCGATTTAATCAATGAAGGCAACCTTGGACTAATCAAGGCAGCACAACGTTTTGATGAAACAAGAGGATTTAAGTTTATTTCTTATGCAGTTTGGTGGATACGTCAAAGTATTCTTCAAGCCTTAGCAGAACAAAGTCGTATAGTTCGTTTGCCATTAAACAAAATAGGCTCACTCAACAAAATCAATAAAGCTTATGCACGTTTGGAGCAAGAATATGAGAGAACACCCAACCCTGAAGAGGTTGCAATGGAGCTTGACATCACTGATGCAGAAGTAAGAGAAAGCATACGCCATAGCGGGAAACATCTTTCAATGGATGCACCACTAATTAGTGATGAAGACAATAACATGTATGACTTTATGCGAAGCGAGGAAACCACCACGCCAGAAGCAGAGCTAATGTATGAAAGCTTAAGAATGGAGATAAATAGAGCAATATCTACCCTTACACCAAAAGAAGCCGATATATTAAAGATGTTTTTTGGTTTAGAGGGTTATCCTCCAATGACCTTAGACGAGATAGGAGAGCAGTTTGACCTAACACGAGAAAGAGTACGTCAGATTAAGGAAAAGGCAATCCGCCGACTAAAACACACCTCCCGTTCACATATTCTCAAATCCTATTTAGGATAAAAAAACAGACTTCTTACAAAGCAAAAATATAATAAATGATTTTTATGTCGCTTCAAACCTTTGGAGCGACTTTTTTTATCCCTAGATAAATAAATTTTTCCGCCGTATAAATAAATTTTTGCCCTAGATAATTTTATTTATATGCCGTATAATTTTATTTAAGTCAAGCTTTTTTTTGAAAAAACTAAGGTTTATTTCTATCTTTGCAGATTAATACAAAATAAAAACAAAAAACATATTATTAGAAAAGTAATTATATAAACATATTATAAATATTGAGCTTTAGGCTCTTATTCTCTACGTTGTAAATCTGGTAAATTTAATGTTGTACGAGAATAATATGTCACGAAGGTTCACACTCATTGGGTGTGGACTATTCGTGCTTATTAGTACAACAAGGCTTACCAGAGCCCACAACGTATAATAGGCAATACGAATAGTTCCGCACCTTTCTTTTTGCTTTTGAGTTTGAGAGTTTAGGCTTTTCAAATAACAAAATCAAAATTGAAAGATGACAAGAATTGAAATGATAAAAATTGTTGGAGAAAATTTTCTAAAAAGCAATATAGAGAATGGTGAATTTAGTTATGCAAAAGCATTAGGAGAAAGTATAAAAGGTCATTATAAGTTAGATGTTCGTTTTTATGATGAAGACTCAAAAGTTGCAGTTCTAATTGAGACAAAACAAAATTTTTCCCAGAAGGATAAAAAACAATTATTTTCTTACGTTGCATTAGAACGGAAAATATCAAATAATACTCATATTATTGCAATCCTTGCTAATACAACTGATAATAAAATTAAGGTATGGAAGATAGTTGATGATGTTGAGGAAGAAATTGAAGATATAAAATTAAAATCATTTCAGGAATACATTGATTATTTTAAACCTAAAAATATTAATGATAAAACTTCAGTATTAGATAGTACTTCCAAGCTAAATCGTATATTACACGATAATGGAATAGTAGAATCTCTAAGAAGTCAGTTTGTGGGAACATGTCTTTTAGCATTAAAAAATGGTTTAATATATAAAAATATTAATACCGCTCAAATTCTTGCAGGAATAAAAGGGAAGCTTGGTGAATTACTATGTTATAGTATGGATAAAGCTACTAAATTAGCTATTTTAAATGAAAAAGTATTACAAAATCAAGTGGTTGAAGAGATAGAGTCAGATAATTTTCGTAAACTATTAGATTATATAAACTTAAATATTATACCCTACATAAATGACGCAACACAGGAGGGACATGATATTTTAAGCTATTTTTTTACCACATTCAATAAATATGTTGCTCGTGAAGATAAAAATCAAGCATTTACTCCAAATCACATATCTCATTTTATGTGTAAAATAGGAGGAATAACAAGGGTAACAAAAATCTTAGACCCAACATGTGGCTCGGGTACATTTTTAGTTCAAGCAATGACGCAAGCCTTACAAGATTGCAGAACTAATACAGAGAGAGAAATTGTTATGAAACAAAATATTTATGGAATAGAAAAAGATGAAAATGTTTTTGGGTTAGCAACAACTAATATGCTTATTCATGGAGATGGAAATTCAAATATAATAAAGGCTTCTTGTTTTGATAAAAAAACATGGATAGAAGAAGCAAACATTGACCTTGTTTTAATGAATCCTCCTTATAATGCCTCAAAAAGTCAAGTTCCTAAAGAATATGGTGAAACATGGGGGAATGCAAGTACTGACCCTTCAAAAGGTTTATATTTTGTTAATTTTATTGCTAAACACATGAAAAAAGGGCGATTACTTACATTATTACCTATGTCGTGTGCAATTTCTAATAAAAATAAAATTGGAAAAATCAAAAGTGAATTATTAGAAAATCATACATCAGATGCTGTTTTTTCTTTTCCTGATGAAATGTTTTATCCTGGTGCAAGTGCTGTAGCATGTTGTATGGTTTTTGATTTAGGAAAGCCACACCCTAAAGACCATGAAACATTTTTTGGATACTTTAAAAATGATAGTTTTGAAAAAAGAAAAGGAATTGGAAGAACTGATGCTAAAAATGAATGGTCTACAATCGAGAATGAATGGATTAGTCTTTACAGACATAGAAAATCAGAACCAGGAAAAAGTGTTACAAAAAAAATAACTGCTGAAGATGAATGGTGTGCAGAGGCATATATGGAAACAGATTATAGCACTCTTGCAGACGAAGATTTTATTAAGAAGATGCGTGATTATGTAGCTTTTTTAGTTTCTATTAGTAATCCTTATGAGTCTTTTGAATATAATAATAAGCCTCTTTCTTCAAACAGACTATCGCTTAACACTGAAAGTTGGAAATGGTTTGAAATTGGTAAGTTGTTTAAAGTAAATAAAGGACATTTTGTCATTAAAGATGTTTATACTAATGGGAATATTCCTTTAATTAGTGCGACACAAAGTAATAATGGAATAGCAGAACTAATAGTAGAAGATTGTGGAGAAGTTTTTAAAGCAGAAAGCATTACAGTTGCTTCAAATGGGAAACCAGGGATTTCTTTTTATCAACCCTTAAACTTTTGTGCTACAGGAGATGTTAATATATTAGCACCAAAATTTAAATCAAGCAAATATATTTTATTATTTATAACTTCAATAATAGAGAAAGAAATTTACAGATTTTCATATGGAAGAAAATGGGGAAAAACAAAAATGGAAAAACATAAAATCAAACTCCCTGCTACAAAAGAGGGTAATCCTGATTGGGAGTTTATGGAAAACTATATTAAGGCTTTGCCTTATTCATCTTGTTTGTAATTTATTTCTATCTTTGCAAGTCAAAACTAAGCGTTGTTAGCTCAGACAGGTTTAGAGCATTACCTTGACAGGGTAGGGGTCACTGGTTCGAATCCAGTACAACGCACTTTTATATCAAAAATACAACTTTTTGGGAATGTAATCCAAAAAAGTTGTAACTTTTTCGGAATTGAATCCTGAAAAGTTGGGTTTTTACCTTCAATTTTTATTATTTTCCTCTTCTTTATTCTATATTCTTAGATTTTATTCTTAACTTTGCTCGTTTTTTTAAAATTAACTATTATATGTCAAAGAAAGTACTTTGTTTGGGAAATGCCTTAGTGGATATTATTACTCAATTGGAATCAGACTCAACTCTTGAGAGTCTTAATTTGCCAAAGGGTAGTATGCAGTTGGTTGATAGCGAGATTTCGGAAATGGTGCAAAAGGCTACTTCAGAACTTAAATCTTCTCTTCAAACTGGTGGCTCTGCTGCCAATACTGCTAATGGTATTGCTAATTTGGGTGTTGGGTCAGCTTTTATTGGAATGGTTGGAGAGGATAAGTATGGAGATTTTTATATTAATGATATGAAAGATAACTCCATTGAGCCACGTTTTTTTAGAAGTAAGAATACTTCTACTGGTTGTGCTGTTGCTTTGGTTTCAAAGGACGGAGAAAGAACCTTTGCTACTTACTTGGGTGCTGCCGTTGAGCTTAATGCTGATTTATTAACAAATGAGCTTTTTAGGGGTTATGATTATTTCCATATTGAGGGCTATTTGATTGTTAATCATCCTTTAATTAGAAAGGCGATAGACTTGGCTAAGCAAGAAGGCGTTAAGGTGTCTATTGATTTTGCAAGTTATAATGTTGTTGAAGAGAATTTAGATTTTCTAAAAGAGGTGTGTAGGGATGTGGATATTATTTTTGCAAATGAACAAGAGGCTAAGGCTTTCACTAATAAGGAAGCAGATGAGGCTCTTGAAGAAATATCTAAGATTTGTGATATTGCTGTTGTAAAAATAGGTAAGAAGGGTTCTTTGATTAAGGCAAAAGAAGAGAAGGTAGTTATTGGCAAGAGAGAAAAAATTTGTGTTGATACTACTGGAGCAGGTGATATGTATGCTGCAGGTTTTTTGGCGGGCTTATGCTTAGATAGGAGCTTAGAGGTTTGTGGTAATATGGGAAGTATATTGGCTTCGGAAGTTATTGGAGTTTATGGAGCAAAGATGGACTCTGTAATTTGGGAAAGGATTAGAAAGGAAATAGCTCAAATAGTCTAACTATTTCTTCTTTACATTTTTTAGGATAAGTAAATTCATGGGGTTTGAAGAAAGCCCTTCAATATTTTTTTGGCTAAAGCGAAGGACTTGGTCATAGTATAAAACAACTATTGGGGCTTCTTCCATTATTAGCTTATCCATCTCCTTATATAGTTTTTCTCTCTTCTCTAATGAGGTTTCTCTTTGAGCTTGCTTGAATAGTTTATCAAAGGTCTTGTTAGAGAAATGAGTGTAGTTCGGTCCTCTTGGGCAGAAGTTAGGCGAATAGAATAGGGAAAGATAGTTCTCTGCATCAGGATAGTCTGCAATCCAACTGCCTCTAAACCACATTAGTTTAGATTGTGCAATATGTTCTCTTAATGCCCCTGGGGGATTAACATCTATCTTAATATTAAATCCTAAAAGGTTAAGTTGTCCTTGAATATACTTGCAAAGGTCAAGATATGCTGAGGTGGTAGCAAGAGAGATTGGAGGTAATCCTTTGCCATTAGGATAGCCAGCTTCTTTCAAAAGAAGTTTAGCCTTCTCAGGATTATAGTTATATCCAATTGAGTTAGATGTATCAAATCCTGTCAATCCTTTTGGGATAATTCCATTTGTTCCTGCCAATCCAATGTTGTTTCTTAGGTATTTTATCATCTTTTCCCTGTCAAAACCATAGTTTATAGCTTGACGTATTTTCTTATTCAAGAGAGGATTATCCTTAGGACTTTTCTCTTTATCAACCATAAAACCCAAATATTCTGTATTCAAATAAGGCTGTGTTGTGAGATTAACCCTGTCCTTGTATTTATCTTGAAGAGTTCCATGACGAGTCAATATCTCATCTTTGTAGTTTGGGTCTATCCCTGAAATAAAGTCTATATTTCCCTTTACAAACTCCAAAAAAACAGATTGTTTATCAACAATAAAGCTAATATTTATAGCATCAAGATATGGAAGAGGATTGCCGTTATTATCTTTTTCAAAATAATCTTTATTCTTCAAAAGCACGAGTTTGACATTTTCTTTCCACATCTTAAAATAAAAAGCTCCAGTACCCACAGGGTTTTTACGAAAGTCCTCTCCATAATATTCCACTACTTCCTTCGGAACGACAGAAGCATAGGGCATGGTTAGCAACCCTAAGAAAGGAGAGTAAGCTTCTTTTAATTCTATCTGTAATATTGAATCATTTATAGCTTTGAAAGAATATTCATTATTCTCTACATTAATCAAATTAAAAATCCATGCACCAGGAGAAGCTACTTTTGGGTCAACAATCCTATTAAAACTATAAACAAAATCCTCTGCAACAACCTTTCTTTTCTTCCCTTTGAAAAGATGATGATTATGAAAGAAAACATCATCTCTTAAATAAAAAGTATAGGTTAAACCATCAGTAGAAATATCCCAACTCTTAGCAATGCAGGGTAGGACATTGAGAGCGGAGTCCAACTGAACCAAACCATTAAAAAGATGAAGGTTTGCCCATATCATTGCTTGGTCTTTAGCAAATGCTGGGTCTAAGGAAGCAATATTAGCACTTTCATTATAGCGAAAAATACTTATTCCTTGCGGCACCTTGTTTTTTTGGCAGGAAGTAAAAACTGCAATTAGAATTAATAAGACAAGTGAAAATTTAACTTTATTAGTTTGACCTATCATTCAATGCAGGGCTTTTAGGATATTATTTATTAGTTTTTAAGAGTGTCAAAGTTTTTACCAAACACTCCTTGAACTTTATCAACAGAGATAAAGGCATTAGCATCCAAATGCTTTATTATTCTCATAATTTCAACCTTATCTTGTTTGCGTGCTATTACCAAAACAATCTTTTGTTCATTTTTAGAATACCATCCTTGAGCATCAATCATTGTTACACCTCTTTTTAAGTCAGAACCAATGGCATCAGCTATCTCGTTAGCCTTAGAAGAGAACACCATTATTTGATAAGATTGTTTGTTTCCTTCAATTGTTAAATCCAAAACATAGGTAAAGACAAACATTACAATATAACCATAAACTATATTGGTTATTGTCATATCAGGTAACAAGAAAGCAGAAGCAATAATGAAAATATCAATATAGAGAATAACTGTTCCTGCACTAACATTTCTATACTTTGTAATAATCAGAGCAATAATATCTGTTCCTCCAGAGTTGCCACCATAATTAAATGTAGTCCCAATTCCAACTCCTGAAATTCCGGCTCCAATTATAGCACACATAAAAGGTTCAAATTGGGTAGCATCAATAATTCTTTCTATATGTAATATCTGTTGCCAAAGAATAAATGATAATGAGGCAACAATTATTCCAAAAACAGTATTTACTCCAAATTTAGAACCAAGAGTTTTTATTCCTATAAGTAAAAGAATAATATTTATGGTAAAATTGGAAATACCGACAGGAATTCCTGTTCCAAGATATATGATAGAAGAAATACCAGCAACTCCACCCCCAACTATTTTTTGAGGGATTAGGAATACAGCCCAAGCAAAGGTATACATTAGTATACCAATAGTTATCATAAAGTATTGGAAAATGGCTTTTCCTGTAGAAGTTTTTTTGAAAATATTAATTGGATTAGTGTTTTTTTGCATTTTTGTTACTAAGTTTATTTTATAAATAATTCGTTAAGTGTTTGCATTAAGAAGTCCCCTCTAAGATTTCTTGCTACAATATTTCCTTCGCTGTCAACCAAAATATTTTGAGGGATTGACTCTAATTTATATAGTTTTACTACAATACTGTTCCATTGTAAAAGGTCTGATACGTTTTCCCATACCAATCCATCGTCGCTAATTCCTTTTAGCCAACGATTCTTGTCTCTGTCAAGAGAAACACCTAAAATATCAAATCCTTGAGAGTTATATTTATTATAGGCTTGAACCAAAAACTTACTTTCATTTCTGCAAGGCATACACCAAGAAGCCCAAAAATCTATTAAAACATAACGCTTGCCTTTTATGAAGTCTGAAACTTTTACATCAACTCCATTTGTGTTAGGAAGGGTAAAGTCAATTAGCTTATCTGCAACCTGCTCCTTGTTTTGAGAGCCATTAATATACTCTTTCAATAGGTGGTATTGATACATTCTCTTTGCATCACCACTAAAATAATTAAATACTTCTTTAAGTTGAACATCGGATAAATAAGGAGCTAAATAGTTACTTACTAAAAGAGGAGCATAGAAAGAAGAAGGGTTTTTAGTAACATCGTCCATTAAGCATTGCATAGGGTTTTTAGTTTTGTTGCAATTTTCAATAACGCTTGCATAAATATCATTTTTACTTGAGCCTCTTATTGAAACATTTTCCAAATCTTCCTTAGTGCCATTTATTCTTATATTGTCGTTTTCCATAAAGAAAGAAAAATCTCCATCCTTTGTAGGTAATACAATCTGTGCAGCACAAACAAAATCAACAGCACCTTTAAATTCAAATTTTCCATCTCTAATTGGAGAAGTAAACTTTTTCTTTTCTCCGTTTTCTAAAAGAAGATTAAGCTTTGCAGTGCCATCAGAAATACCTTTAATGTTCCCAACAATAAAATAACCATCAGTATCTGTTAGAGTTTCTAACCTGCTTATTAAATCGGAAGGTCTTAGGTTTTTATCAATAATTATTCCTTTATCATTTACCAAAATATTGAAAGGTATTGCATTAACAAGATACTTTTTCACTACATCACTTTCCCACATCTTCAAATCAGAAACATTTTCCCATTTCATATTGTCTTCTTTAACAGCACTCTTCCATTCTTCCATATTCTTATCCAAAGACACACTAAAAATATCAAAACCCCTTGTTAAAAATCTTTCACGAATATTAAGTAGTTGAGAGTTGTTTTCCCTGCAATTAGTATTCCACGAAGCCCAAAAGTTAATTAAAACATATTTCTTTCCACTTAGATACCTATAAAAACTTAATTGTCTTCCATTAACATTATTCAATACAAAGTCAGGAGCTTTTTGACCAATAGCAATGCTATTCAAAGTTTCTTCTCTTTCTCTTAGTTTGAGGTAGTGATAAGTTAGTGTTGCAGGTTTTTTAAGGGTGTTAAGTGTGCGAAACAATTCTTCATAATCCCACCTATAAGCTAAAAAAGAAGAAATAATATCAGCACAGAAAATATGTTCAGGATTGTTCAAAACCCAGTTTTCCAATCTTCTTAAATGAACATCAAAGTCCTCACCCTTTAGAGGAGATGTAACACTAACCCACTCATCAGTCCATTTAGAACCCTTAATGGTTGACTTGCTAGCTTGTTTAGCGTTAATCTTTACGGTATAGGTTGTAGGCTCAAGATAAATCCTAAAATCCCTAACCCCATTTATTGTTAAAAGAGCAGGAACAACCTCTTTTATTGGAGAGCGAAAAGTAAACTTTCCTTTTTCAACATAAGCTGTATCAACTCTTTCGTTTCCATCTCTAAAATAACTTCGTAAAGTAACGAAACCTTCTTTGTCTCCTTTAACTTCTCCATTAATAACATATCCTTGACCAAAAGGAATTGTCTGAGAAAATGCAGCCATCACAAAAATAGTTGCAAATATAAAAGTAACGAATCTCTTTATCATAATTTATAGTATTAATATTCTTTTTTCATCATTCTATCTATCTCTCTTTTGGAGTCGTTGGCTTTGATAGTCTCTCTTTTATCATAAGCCTTCTTACCCTTAGCAAGAGCAATTTCCAGTTTAGCATAACCCCTACTATCCACAAACAACAAAACAGGAATAATAGTAAGTCCTTTCTCTTTTGTTTTAGATTGTAGTTTTCTAAGCTCATTCCTATTTAACAATAACTTTCTTGCTCTTTTTTCTTGGTGATTATAATATGAGCCAAACTTATATTCTGCAATATGAAGGTTGTTAACCCAGAGCTCATTACCCACAAAAGAACAATATGCATCAGCTAAATTTGCTTTCCCTTGGCGAATAGATTTTATCTCCGTCCCCATAAGCTGCAAGCCAGCAACAAAACTCTGCAACAAAAAATATTCATAAGCAGCCTTTTTATTCCTAATTTCAATTATATGTTTCTCCTCATTCGCCATAAGTTGCAAAGATAGTAATTTTCTAAAATCAAGACCTAAGTTTTCTTAATCAAAATGCAAATTTTTATTCCCTTCCAGAAAAATACTAATGCAAAGAACAAAAAGAAAAGCGAAGAAAATCTAATCTCTTCGCTTTCTACATATAATAATTTAGATATTATTCTTATAATAATTTCTTAGGCTTAATATCCAATTTAACTGGCTCAATCATATTCTCTGGTAAAAGAATAGTGTCAAGGTCTTCTTTTGAAAGAATATCATGTTCAAGTACCAATTCATAAACTCCCTTACCTGTCTCCATAGCTTCCTTAGCAATCTTTGTAGAGTTCTTATAGCCAATAATTGGGTTAAGGGCAGTAACTATACCGATAGAGTTTTTAACTTGACGTTCGCAGTTTTCTTTATCAGCCCTAATTCCATCAATACATTTTTCTCTTAAGGTGTTAAATCCATTGGTAAGAAGGTTTATTGAGTTAAATAGAGAAAATGCCATAACAGGCTCCATAACGTTTAATTCCAATTGAGCATTTTCACTTCCAAGCATAACAGTTGTGTCATTACCAATAACTCTATAGCATATTTGATTTACAACTTCAGGTATTACAGGATTCACCTTTCCTGGCATAATAGAGCTACCTGGTTGCATTTCAGGAAGGAATATTTCGTGAATACCACATCTTGGACCAGAGCCCATAAGACGAAGGTCATTACATATCTTAATAGTTTTTAATGAAATTCTTCTCAATTGGGAAGAAAGACCAACCAATGCTGAAGTGTCGTGAGTAGCTTCAACCAAGTTGTCAGTAAGAGTAATATCCCATTTAGTAATATCTCTTAATGCTTCAACACATAGTTGACTATATCCAGGTTGAGAACAAATACCTGTTCCAATAGCTGTAGCTCCCATATTAGTAATTAATAAGCTCTTTTCCTCTTCTATTAATCTCTTTTTCTCAGCTTCCAATGAATCAGCAAATGCTTGGAAAGATTGTCCTAAAGTCATAGGAACTCCGTCTTGTAATTGAGTCCTTCCCATTTTAATAACATTAGCAAATTCCTTAGCCTTCTTGTTTAAGGAAATAATTAAATTATCAAGAGCCTCAATAAGTTTCTTGCTTTCCAAGTAAAGTCCAAAATGTAATGCAGTTGGATAAGCGTCATTGGTAGATTGTGAGCAGTTAACATGGTCGTTAGGAGAAAGGAATTCATATTGTCCAGCTTCTTTTCCCATTATTTGTAAGCCACGATTAGCAATAACTTCGTTAGCATTCATATTCATTGTTGTTCCTGCTCCTCCTTGAATCATATCAGAAAGAAAATGTTCGTGCCATTTACCTTCATATATTTCATCACAAGCCTTGCAAATAGCATCACATTGCTCATCTGTAAGCAATCCTTGTTTGTGATTAGCAATAGCAGCACCTTTCTTAGTTATTGCAAAACCCTTAATAAAATTAGGGTATTCGCAGTGGTGTTCGTTTGAGATAACGAAGTTTTCAAATCCTCTTAGTGATTGTATTCCATAAAGAGCTTCAACGGGAATTTCTTTTGACCCCAATAGGTCTGTTTCTGTTCTTGTTTTACCTGAATATTTAATTTTTTCCATTTTGATATTAATTTAATGTATTAATAAGTTAGTTTCGTAAAATGAATTGCAAAGATAAGAAAAATCTATCAAACATTCATAAAAAATCATATTAAATTCTTAATTGTTAACAGAAAAATAATATTATAGCTAATATTTGAGAAAAGTTTCTTATCTTCGCAGATTGAAAGCATATTAAATAAACAAATAAAATGAAAAGATTAATTTATGTTTGCCTTGCAGCAGCTCTAATTGGCTTTGCAGGCTGTCAAAAGAAAGAAACCCCTAAAGAAACAACAAATCCTATGCAAGAAAAAGTTGACGAATTTGCATTAGTTCAATTAACAACAGACCTTTCTCATTTAAGCCAAAATGAAAAGGAATTAATTAAGGTTTTCTTTGAAATAGGTCAGATAATGGATGATTTATTCTGGAAACAAGCCTATGGAAACAAAACAGACATTGATACCATTAGTGATAAAGCAGCAAGAGAGTTTGCAATGATTAACTATGGTCCTTGGGAAAGATTGAATGATATGAAACCTTTTGTGGCAGGTTTTGGGGGAAAGCCTCTTGGAGCAAATTTCTATCCATCTGATATGACTGATGAAGAGTATAATGCCTTAAAGGATAGGAATAAGGATAATCTTTATACTGTTATTCGCCGTGATAACGAAGGAAAACTTGTTGTAAAATGGTATAGAGAAGAGTATAAGGAAGAATTACAAAAGGTTGACAAGCTAATGGAAAAGGCTATCGCATTAGCAGAAGACGCTGGTCTGAAAAAATATTTAACAGAAAGGAGAAAAGCTTTCCAAACCGATGATTATTTTCAATCAGATATGGCTTGGATGGACATGAAACAATCAAAGCTTGATTTTGTTGTAGGACCAATTGAAAACTATGAAGACCGTCGTTTTGGTGCAAAAGCAGCTTATGAAGCTTTCATTTTAGTAAAAGATGAAAAGTGGAGCAATGACTTAGCAAAATTTACAGCAATGTTGCCTCAGCTTCAAAAAGAATTGCCTGTTGATGCTAAATTTAAAAAAGAAGTACCAGGAACAGACTCTGATTTGAATGTTTATGATGTTATCTTCTATGGTGGAGACTGCAATGCTGGAAGTAAGACCATAGCTATTAACCTTCCTAACGATGAAAGAGTACAGCTAAAGAAAGGTGCAAGACGTCTTCAACTGAAAAATGCTATGAAGGCTAAATTTGATAAAATACTTATGCCAATTGCTCAGCAAGTTATGGTTCAAGACCAGTTAAAGAATATTAAATTTGATGCATTCTTCTCCAACGTAACCTTCCATGAAGTAGCTCATGGTTTAGGAATAAAGAACACTATAAACGGAAAAGGCTCAGTAAGAAAAGCATTAGAAAACCAATACTCTGCTTGGGAAGAAGCAAAGGCTGACATACTTGGACTTTATATGGTAGTTTCATTAATAGAAAAGGGAGAGATAACCAATATAACTCAAGAAGATGCTTATGCAACCTTTATAGCTGGTATCTTACGTTCAGTTCGTTTTGGAGCAGCTTCAGCTCATGGTAAGGCAAATATGATGTGCTTCAACTATTTTGAAGACAATGGAGCTTTTGCAAGAAATCAAGACGGAAAATATGTTATAGATTTCGCAAAAGCTAAGCAAGCAATGGAAAGCTGGGCAGCACTTGTTATTAAGGTTGAAGGAGAAGGAGACTTAGAATTTGCTAAAACATATAATGAAAAGAATGGAATTATAAAGCCAGAACTTCAAAAAGATTTAGATAAGATTAATTCTGCAAGGATTCCGAAAGATATTCGTTTTGAACAAGGAAAATCAGTTTTAGGACTATAAAATCTAAGTAATGAAAATTGCAGTATTTGGAAGTGGTAGTTGGGCAACAGCAATAGTTAAGATAGCAACAGAAACACATCAAGAAGTTTTTTGGTGGGTAAGAGAAGAAGCTATTGTTGAAGGAGTGAGTAAATATCATCATAACCCACTCTACCTTAGCCAATGTGAGCTTAATACAAATAAGATAAAAATTTCAAATAACATAAAGGAGGTTATCTCAATGGCAGATAATCTCCTCTTTGTCATCCCATCAGCATTCTTTGCACGTTCCTTGGAGGAGTTGACATCAGAAGACTTTAAGACAAAAAATATTATATCAGCAACCAAAGGTATTATCCCAGAAACAAATCAGATTGTAGCAGAATATATGAGGGACAAATTCAATGTCTCTTATGCCAATCAAGCAGTGATAAGCGGACCTTCTCATGCAGAAGAAATAGCAAAAGAAAGCCTGACCTACCTAACCGTAGGCTCTCAAAACTCCCTTTTGGCAAAACATATTGCAGATAGCTTCCAATGTCGTTATGTCAAAACCACAACATCCAACGATATTGAAGGAATAGAATATGTTGGGATAATGAAAAACATATATGCATTAGCAGTAGGAATGTGTAAGGGATTGGGCTATGGAGATAATTTTATAAGCGTTGTAGTTGCAAATGGACTAAGGGAAATAGATAATTTCCTTTCAATATGCTCTCCAATGGAAGGAAGGAACATTCACAACCTTGCCTATCTTGGAGACCTTTTAGTAACCTGCTATTCGCAACACTCTCGCAACAGAACCTTTGGGCAAATGATAGGTTATGGATACTCTGTAAATTCAGCACAATTGGAGATGAAGATGGTTGCAGAAGGCTATTATGCAGCAAAATGCATACATGATTTAAATAAAAACTTCAATGCAGAAATCCCAATTGCAGATGCAATTTATAAGATACTCTATAAAGCTAACTCCCCAAAAAGTGAATTTGAACAACTATCACAAAACTTTCAATAGAATTTGATTCTACGGAAATAGAATCAAGTTATAATTTTTTATCTCTTGATTATAGAAAAATAAACTAAGGTTATTTCTTTTTAACCTTAGTTTATTTTTTAGCAAATCTTGTACGTCTTTTTTGGCAAGCAACGGATTATGCCTTCAAGTTCAAGGTTTAGTAGGCAAGAGGCTAAAACGGAAGGGTTTAGTTTGCATTCTATGGATAAGTCATCAATATTTATCTCTTCTTTTCCGTCAATTATATCGTAAATTATGCTTTCGTCCTTAGTGAGATGAGTTGGTTTTTTTGACTTAGGTTTTTCTATGGCTTGACCAATATCCCAATTCATTATGCTTATCACATCATCAATGGAATGAAGTATGTTGGCTCTTTGGCTGCTTATAAGATAGTTACATCCTTGACTAAACTCATCGCCAACCCTACCTGGTAATGCAAAAACTTCTCTGTCATATTGGTTTGCTAAGTCAGCCGTAACTAAGGAACCACTCTTTTTTGCCGCCTCAATAACTATAACACAATCACATAAGCCTGCAATTATCCTGTTTCTCTTTGGAAAGTTATATGTTTCTGGCTTGGTTTCGGTCATAAATTCTGTAATTAAACCTCCTTGCTTTGTCATTTCAAGTGCTAAATCAAAATTTTCTTTAGGGTAAATCCTATCAAGTCCATGTCCCAAAACTGCAAATGTAGGCACTCCTTCCTTTATACTTGCCCTATGAGCCACCGAATCTATCCCATAAGCTAATCCGCTAACAACCCCAATTCCATAATTTTTAAGTTCTTGCACTATTTTTTCAGTAAGTTCCTTTCCGTAAGGGGTTGCATTGCGAGTGCCAACTATTCCAACCATCTTATCAAGATTAAGGTCTTTATTGCCTTGATAGTAAATGCATATTGGATTGTCGGGAAGTTGTAAAAGTCTTTGAGGATAGTCTTTGTCTTTAAAGAATAGGCATTTAATATTGTATTTTTCCATAAACATTAATTCCTTTTCGCATCTCTCAAACATAGTCTTATTGACAATGGCATCAATTGTTTTCCTCCTTGTCTTGAAAATCTTTTCCAAATTGGCAGGTTTCTCTTCAAAAAACTCTTGGGTAGTGGGGTAAACCTTCATTATCTCCTTTGCTGCCACAGGACCAACACCAGGGATATTTGCAAAAGCTATATCGTAAATAGTCGCCATAAATACTTATTTTCTATTTCACAAAATTAATACTTTATTTTTAATTCAAAGTAAAATACATATTAGAGTTTTTGGAAATAATAATGTAATTTTGCAGTATGAATAGTATTGTCAATAAAAAGAAAATCATTAACGACCCTGTGTATGGATTTATAAATATACCTCTTGGTAGTATTTTTGAATTGTTAGAACACCCATATCTTCAACGTCTAAGAAGAATAAAACAGCTTGGGCTTAGCGATTTGGTTTTCCCTGGTGCACAGCATTCCCGTTTTGCTCATTCGCTTGGAGCAATGTTTTTGATGAATCAGGCATTGGATGTTTTAAGACAGAAAGAGCAGGAAATAACTGATGAAGAGTTTGAAGCTGCACTTATTGCTATACTTCTTCACGACATTGGGCATAGTCCTTTTTCGCATAGCTTAGAGCATTTCTTTTTTGAAGAATCACACGAGGAGGTGTCTTTGGAGCTAATGAAGAGGTTGAAAGTGTCTAATATGACTATTGATATTTTTTCAAATAAATATTCCAAACGTTTTCTTCATCAGTTAGTTTCTTCACAACTTGACACTGATAGGCTGGATTATTTGACAAGGGATAGTTTTTTTACAGGAGTTTCGGAAGGAGTTATTGGAACGGAGAGAATAATTAAGATGTTTTCTGTTAAGGATGATGAGCTTGTCGTTGAGCAGAAAGGGATTTATTCCATTGAAAAGTTTATAATCTCCAGACGACTAATGTATTGGCAGGTTTATATGCATAAGGCAGTTGTTTCGGCTGAAATATTAGTTAGAACAATTCTAAAACGAGCAAGAGAAATTCAAGCCAAAGGTATTGATGTTACAAAATATATCTCTCCTTATTTTGCGTATTTTATTAAAAATGGCACAAGAACCATTGAAGATGATAGGGCATTAGAATACTTTACTATGATTGATGATTCGGATATTTGGAGTGCAGTAAAGGTTTGGACAAATAGTGAAGATTTTATACTTTCCCATCTTTCTAAATCTTTGATGAATCGCAATTTGGGAAAGATGCATGTTCAAGATAAGCCTTTTTCTAAAAAAGATATTGATGATAAGGTCAATCAATTTGTCAATAAGTATAATTTTACAAAAGAAGAAATTAAGTCTTATTTTATTATAACAGATGAACTGAAAAATAAGGCATATAGTTTTCAAGATGACAGGATAAATATTTTGTTTAAGAATCAAGAAATAAAGGAAATATCAAACGCCTCTGACCAATTGGATAAAAGATTTTTAAGCAAAGAGATTAAGAAGTATTATTTATATAAACTAAGCTTTTAGAAATTTTTCTTACAACTTATTTGTCGCTTTTATAACTAAGTTGTAACTTTGGCGAGTTTTTTAGAATTAAAGTTTAATATATTTATGGAAATGAAAAAGTATTTATTATTCGCTATTGTGCTGACAATAGTTTTTGTTGCGTGTAAACCACGTCCAAGCGAGGAAGATGTTATTGGAAAGCCAGAAATTGAAGTTAAAGATGGAAAGCTTACACCAGAAGTTCTTTGGGCTTTTGGACGCATTGGAGAAGTTAGTGTTTCTCCAAATGAAGATAAGGTCTTGTTTACAGTAAAGTATTTTGATTTAAAAGAAAACAAGGGTAATTCAGAAATTTACTCAATGAATATTGATGGCTCTGACCTTAAACAATTAACCAAAACTTCAGGCAGTGAGTGGAATCCTCTTTGGAGTCCTGACGGAAAGAAGATAGGTTTTTGTTATGCTGATGAAGATGGAGTACAAATATATGAAATGAACTTGGAAGGTAAGGATAGGATTAAAATATCTAATATTGATGAAGGGGATATTGAAGGTTTTTCCTACTCTCCTGACGGAAAGAAGATACTTTTTATTAGAGCAGTTGCTAAGAAAGATAAGTATGCCTACTTGAAAGAAGGTTTAGATAAGACAACAGGAAGGATTAATGATGATTTATCTTATAGACATTGGGATACTTGGGTGGATAATATTCCTCAACCTTTTATTGCTGACTTTGATGGAAAAGAGATAAAGAATCCTGTTAATCTTTTAGAAAATACAGAATTTGAATCTCCAATGCGTCCTTGGGGAGGAATGGAACAACTTGCTTTCTCTCCTGATTCAAAAAAGATTGTTTATACTTGCAGAAAGAAGGTAGGTAAAGAATATGCTTTTTCAACAAATTCTGACCTTTACCTTTATGATATATCAACAAAACAAACAACTAACCTTACAGAAGGAATGATGGGTTATGACCAAAATCCTGTTTTTTCTTCTGATGGAAAATTATTGGCATGGGAAAGTATGGAAAGAGATGGCTATGAGGCAGACAAAATACGCCTTATGGTAATGGATATTGCTTCAAGACAAATTACAGACTATTCAAAAGATTTTGACCAAAACTCAAATGGATTAACATTTTCTAAAGATAATAAAAGTATATATTTTATCTCTGACTACCATGGAAAAGACGACATTTATCAACTAACGCTTGCTGA
The DNA here is from genome assembly GCA_964346795.1 of uncultured Bacteroidaceae bacterium. Classification (GTDB taxonomy): domain Bacteria; phylum Bacteroidota; class Bacteroidia; order Bacteroidales; family P3; genus UBA10566. The sequence continues at coordinate 20,233 of CAYFWD010000002.1, read as the reverse complement.
CAATAGTATTAAGAAGATAACAAATGGTATTCATGACTACACTTCAGTAATGATTGCAAAGGATAAACTTATTGGGACAAAGATGAGTATGTCTCAACCAATAGAGATTTATTCCGTTAATCCAGCTAATGGTGCTGAAACTAATATTTCCAATATAAATAAAGACCTTTTGGCTAAGGTTAAGATGGGTAAGGTTGAAGAGAGATGGTTTAAGGCAAGTGATGGAAAAGACTTGCATTCATGGGTTATATTCCCACCTAATTTTGACTCAACCAAAAAATATCCAACAATTCTTTATTGTGAAGGAGGACCTCAATCAACAGTTTCTCAATTCTGGTCATATCGTTGGAATTTCCAAATTATGGCTGCTCACGGCTATATTATTGTCGCTCCAAACCGTAGAGGACTTCCAGGCTTTGGACAAAAATGGAACGAACAAATTAGTGGAGACTATTCAGGACAATGTATGAGAGATTATCTAACAGCTATTGATGAGATGTGTAAGGAATCTTATGTTGATAAGGAACGTTTGGGGTCAGTAGGGGCAAGTTTTGGAGGCTATTCTGTATATTGGCTTGCAGGAAACCATAATAAACGTTTCAAATGTTTTATTGCTCACAATGGTATGTTTAATTTAGAACAACAATATTTGGAAACAGAGGAGATGTGGTTTGTTAATTGGGATTTAGGTGGAGCATATTGGGATAAAAACAATAAGACAGCTCAAAGAAGTTATGCAAACTCTCCTCATAAATTTGTTGATAAATGGGATAGTCCAATTATGGTTATTCATAGTGAGTTTGATTATAGAATAGTTGCTTCTCAAGGTATGGCGGCTTATAATGCAGCTGTTATAAAGGGAGTGCCTGCACGTTACTTATATTTCCCAGACGAATCGCATTGGGTTTTGAAACCACAAAATGGAGTGCTTTGGCAAAGAAACTTCTTTGACTGGTTAGATAAGTGGTTAAAGCCAGTAACAAAAACTAATTAGTAGCATAATTAAAGAAATAATTAATTAATAAATAAGATAAAAAATGGAAATCATTGGAAAATTTTTGAAATCCTTACCTGAACAAACAGGAGAATCACAAAGAGGACCTTGGATAAGAGGAGGATTTGTAATTGAAACAGAAGAGCAATTCCCAAAACAAGTAGCTTTTTCTCTTTGGGGAGAAGACAAAGTTTCTGTTGTAAGAAATATGCCAGTAGGAACACAGCTAAAAGTTTTCTTTAGCCCAGAGAGCAGGGAGTTTAATGAAAGATGGTATACTGATTTAAGATGCTTTAGGATAGATACTTTCAATCCAATTACAGCAGCACCTTTACAGCAAGGTCCAAGCTTTGCACCATCTTCTCCAGAGCCTGCAAGTGCTTCAAGTGAACAAAGTGAAACATTAGAAGAAAACTATGGTTCATTTAATGCTCAAGAGCCACAAGAGGATGACGACCTACCATTCTAATAAATAAAGGTTAATCCTTGATAAATCAAGCTTAGTCTAAAATAAGGCTAAGCTTTTTTTATTTTTCTTTACTTTATAACTCTTGCATTGAGCAGAGCTTTGTATAGATTCCATTTTTTGAAATAAGCTCTTGGTGAGTGCCTTCTTCTTTAATCTCTCCCTTATCCATAACTATTATTTTATCGGCATTGGTTATGGTTGAAAGGCGATGTGCAATAATGATAGAGGTTTTATCTTTGGTTATATTATTAATGGCTTCTTGAACTAATTTTTCATTTTCGGTGTCAAGTGCTGAGGTTGCTTCGTCAAGTATTAAAACATCTGCACCTTTCAAAACAGCCCTTGCAATACTTATCCTTTGACGTTCTCCTCCCGATATTGTGGTGCCTCTATCTCCAAGAATAGTATTGTATCCTTGTGGAAGTTTTTCAATAAAGCTATGGGCATTTGCTGTTTTTGCAGCCTCCATTACTTGTTCCAAACTATAAGAGTTAGAACCAAAGGTAATGTTATTAAATATGGTATCGTTAAAGAGTATTGTTTCTTGGGTTACGAAGCCAATGTTTTCTCTAATTTCTTTAGAGTTAATGTTCTTACTATTAATATTATCAAAGAGTATTTCTCCACTTGTGGGCTCATAAAGCTTGGGGATTAAATCAACCAATGTACTTTTACCACTTCCTGAACCTCCAACAATGGCAGTTGTTTTGCCTTTCTCAAAAATTAGACTAATATCCTTCAACACCAAATCTTTCTCATAAGCAAAGCAGACATTATTAAAGATTATTCCTTTTTCTATATTTGGAAAAGCAATAGGATTTTCAGGCTCAATGATTTTATCTTCTACTTCTAAAACTTCAACAATTCTGTCAATAGAAGCCTTTCCTTTTTTAATATTGAAAAAAGCAGTTGGAATATCTTTTGCAGGCTTTATAATCATAGTAAAAAGTATAAGATAGATAATAAATAGCTCTGGAGATAAGCTTGAGGAAGGAAAAAATACCTTATAAGAGCCAAAGAGTAATAAACATATTAATGTGAGATTTCCTAAGAATTCACTGACAGGAGAAGCTAAATCAACCCTTCTATAAATACCATTTCTAAGTCTTGTGTAGGAAGAATTGAATTTTACAAATCTTTCATTCATCAACTCAATAGCAGTATGAGTTTTGATTATTCTAAGACCAGAGATAGTCTGCTCAATAATTGACATAATATTTCCACTTTTTTGTTGAAGGTTTTTAGAACTTTGTCTTAAAGCTCTGCTAATAAAAGAGGATATAAGAGCAACAATTGGAAATACAATCAATACTGTTAATGTTAGAACATAATCAATATAGAAAAGAGTAATTAGATATAATATTACAATTACAAACCCTCCAACTAATGAAGCAATTGATTTTAATACGTTTTCGTCATATTCAATAACATCATTACTCAAACGTGAAATAAGGTCTCCCTTGCGATGATTGCTTAAATAAGAAAGGGGCAGGGAAATGTATTTTTGAAATAGTTTATTTCTAATATCTCTAATTATTTTGTTCCTTACAGATGCCACAACAAAAGAAGAAAAATAGGTAAAAATATTTTTGAAGAAATAGATGATAAAGATTAAAAAACCAAAAATATACAAAGCATTTATCCTTCCATAAGCAATAATTTTAGCATAGAACATGGAAAGTATTTCGTCTAATAATGAAGGGTTAGAAGCAATGTTGTTTCCGAGTTCTTTGGAGAATAAAACACCTAAAAAGTTAGAAACAGAAAGTATGGAGGAAATAGAAAATATTGTAGCAAGGCAAACCAAAATAAAGTAGAATATGATTTTCCCCAAATATGGCTTAGCAAATATCCAAGTAAAATATTTTCTCATTACCGAAAATCTATTTAATATACTCCAACGTAATTCATAGGAGTAATTTCTTTCATTCTCTTTTTTATTTCTTCATTAACATCCAAGCTATCAACAAATTTTGCAATTGTTTCAGCATTTACTTCAGCATTTGTCCTTGTCAAATCTTTCAATGTTTCATAAGGATTAGGATAGCCAATAGAGCGAAGAATTGATTGTAAGGCTTCTGCAACAACAGCCCAATTATTATTTAAGTCTTTTTCTAAAGCAGGAGGGTTTAGAAGAAGCTTATTAACTCCCTTAATAATAGAATTTAAAGCAATAATTGTATGAGCCATAGGAACACCAATATTTCTTGTAACAGTGGAGTCTGTCAGGTCTCTTTGCAAACGAGAAATAGGGAGTTTCATTGATAAATGGTCAAATATTGCATTTGCCAAGCCAAGATTTCCTTCTGCGTTTTCAAAATCAATAGGATTAACCTTATGAGGCATTGCTGAAGAACCAACTTCTCCTTCCTTAATTTTTTGCTTAAAATACTCCATAGAAATATACGCCCACATATCCTTGCAGAAATCCATAAGAATTATATTAATCCTTTTTAATGTATCAAAATATGCGGCCATATTATCGTAGTTTTCAATCTGTGTTGTCAGACTTTGACGCTCTAAACCAAGAGAAGAACAGAAATTATTGGCAAACAAAATCCAATTATGTTCAGGAAAGGTTACCTTATGAGCATTAAAATTTCCTGTTGCTCCTCCAAACTTAGCACCAAAAGGAATAAAAGCAAAATAGGCTAATTGTTGTTGAAGACGATAAGTAAATGCTCTTATTTCCTTTGAAAGCATTGTTGGAGAGGCAGGCTGTCCGTGAGTATGAGCAAGCATAGGAACTCCTTCCCAAAGCTGTGCTTTTTCTTCTAAAAGTTCTACAACATCATTTATAAGAGGCAAGTAAACATTTTCTTGACATTCTTTTATACTTAAAGGAACAGAAGTGTTATTTATATCTTGTGAGGTTAATCCAAAATGGATAAACTCTTTCCATTTTTCCAATCCAAGAGAGTCAAATTTCTTTTTGATAAAGTATTCAACAGCCTTAACATCGTGATTAGTTACCTTTTCAATATCTTTTATTGATTGGGCATCTTCTTGAGAAAAATTAAGATAAATATCTCTTAGAGCATTGAAATTATTCTTATCAAAATCCTTTAATCCCTCAACTCCCAATTCACATAAGGCTATAAAGTATTCTATTTCAACCCTTGTCCTATAATTAATTAAAGCCTTTTCAGAAAAATAATTAGCCAAAGCCTCAACCTGTTTTCTGTATCTTCCATCAATTGGAGATATAGCAAGTAATGAATCCATAGTATTATAATTTATTATTAATCAATCTTCCAGAGTTTATAAGTTGATTTAAGGCAGGACTATATAAAGACTTTTTAACTGCATCAATATGCCTTTGTCCATGACAATCCGTCCCAACTAAATCAACCAAATTCTCTTTAACCAAATTTTCTGCTACCTTTTGAATATGTTCGCCATAATATCCTGAAAAAGAAGCAATATTAACCTGAAAAAGAATACCCCTATCCTTAAGATTTGAATACTTCTTTATATCATTATTTAGAAAACTATAACGTTCAGGATGAGCAATTATAAGATTATAACCAGCCAGTTGAAGGTCAAAAAGCCATTCTTCGTAGCCCATAGGCTCTGTCCTCATAGGGAACTCAAAAAGCATATAGTTATCCCCAAAGGTTATAATATTCTTATTCTTTATCCTATCACTAATATCATCGTCTAACAAATACTCTCCTCCAAGCTCTATTTCTATGTCAATATTATTTTCTCTTACTCCAAGTCTTAGCTCTTCAAGTTTATTATATAATATATCATATCCATCAAGAAAGCTGTCGTAGTAAACATGAGGAGTAGTAATAACTTTCTTATAGCCCAACTCTTTCATCTGCTTCAAAAGAAAAATAGACTCTTCCAAGCTTTGAGAACCATCATCAACTCCAAAAATAAAATGAGAATGAATGTCTGTTCCCAAAACTGATAATTCAATAGGCTTATCTATCTTCTTTGATTTACGTCCAAATAAACCAAACATAAACTAATTCTTAAATTCTTTAATGGTTTCAAGAGGATTTTCTGCTCCAAAGACAGCATTTCCAGCAACTAAAGCATCAGCTCCATACTCAATAAGTTTCTTGTAGTTTTTTAAGCTAACACCTCCATCAATCTCAATTAAACACTTTGGATTCTTTCTATTAATAAGTTCTTTTAGAAGGATAATCTTGTTATAAGTGTTTTCTATAAAGCTTTGTCCTCCAAAACCAGGGTTAACACTCATAAGCAAGACCATATCACATTCTTGAATAATATCTTCCAAAACAGAAACAGGAGTATGAGGATTTAGAACAACACCAGCTTTCATTCCCAATTGCTTTATTGAAGAAATACTCCTATTGAGATGTCGGCATGCCTCGTAGTGTATGGTAAGAATATCCGCTCCAACATTCTTAAAATCTTCAAAATACCTATCAGGGTCAATAATCATCAAATGAACATCTAAAGGTTTCTTTGCAAGTTTCTTAATACACTTAATTACTGGTTGCCCAAAACTAATGTTAGGAACAAATACACCGTCCATAACATCAATATGAAACCAGTCTGCTTGGCTTTCATTAACCAATTCAATGTCTTTTTTCAAATTGCCAAAATCGGCAGATAATAATGAAGGAGCTAAAATCATATCTTAATATTTTTTGTTAATCTGAAATTTCTATTTCCTACCTATATCTTTTTCTATCCTTATCCCTTCTTGAAGAGTTTTTCTTTTTATCGTTGCTATTGCGAGAAGAACCTTTCTTATCATTGCGACTGTCTTTTCTTCTTCCTCTTGAGGAAGAGCCTTTTGATTCTGCAATCTCAACAGCAATAGGTCTTCCCTTAACAAACCTTCCCTCAAAAGCATCCATAACCAATTCAACCTTATTATCTTCAACCTCTATATAAGAAAAAGTATCAAAAATATCTATTTTCCCAATCTCAATATGTCTTTCATGGGTATAATCATTAATCATACCTATCAAGCGTTGAGGAACAATCTTATCCTTATGTCCCAAGGTAATAAATAAACGAGTAAAATTACCTTTTTTGTTTGTTCTCTTATCCTTATTGTTCTTTTCTTGCTTTGGCTTTTCCCTTACCTCATCAACATTCAAATCAGGTGCATCCCTATAATATTCCAAGAAACGATTAAACTCTAAGGAAACAAACTTACGAATAAGCTCTTCCTTATCCATCCATTCCAATTTCTTCATAATATCAGGTAAGAAAGCCTCAATTTCAGAATAGTTTACATCCACATTCTCAACCTTGTCAATCATATTGAAGAGTTGTTTTTTACAAACCTCTTTTCCTGTTGGGATATTAGCCTTAGTAAACTCTTTCTTAATCTGACGCTCAATCTCTCTAATCTTGTGCTTTTCCCTTAAATTGATAATAGCAATAGAAATACCTCTCTTATCTGCTCTTCCTGTTCTTCCACTGCGATGAACATATTGTTCCAACTCATCAGGAAGATTATAATTAATAACGTGTGTTAGGTTATTTACATCCAAGCCTCTTGCAGCAACATCGGTAGCAACCAGCATTTGAATATTCTTTAACCTAAACCTATTCATAACGTGGTCTCTTTGAGCTTGAGACAAATCCCCATGCAAGCTATCAGCATTATAACCATCGCGAATTAACATATCCGCAACCTCTTGAGTTTCTATTTTTGTCCTGCAAAAAACTATAGAATAAATATTGGGGTAGTAGTCAGCAATACGTTTTAATGCCAAATACCTATCCTTAGCTTGAACCAAATAATAAACGTGAGAAATATTGTCAGCCCCTTGATTTCTAATTCCAATCTGAATCTTTACAGGGTCATTCATATAATCTTGAGCAATGTTTTCAACCTCTTTTGGCATAGTTGCTGAAAACAGAAGGGTATGTTTAGTGTCAGGAGTTTGAGCAAGGATATTATCCAAATCTTCCTTAAAACCCATATCCAACATCTCGTCAGCCTCATCCAAAATCACATACTTAACCTTGGAAATATCTACTTTTCCTCTATTTATCAAGTCATTCATTCTTCCAGGTGTAGCAACAATCATCTTAACACCTTTCCATAAACTGGTAAAATAGTACAATCTTCAATATATTTTGAATAATTCTTACAATCCTTAGATATTTGAATACAAAGTTCTCTCGTTGGACAAAGCACCAAAACCTCAGTGTCTTTGTTTGAGTAATCCATCTTTTGAATCATAGGTAATCCAAAAGCTGCTGTTTTACCAGTACCTGTTTGGGCTAAAGCTACAAGGTCAACATCATTATTAAGTAGTACTGGTAATGTTTCTGCTTGAACGGGCATTGGGTTTTCAAAGCCGAGTTCATTAATGGCTTTGAGGATTTCTGGACTAATGCCCAATTCTTTAAATGTCATATAAATTTTATTAGTAAATTAATCTGCAAAGGTATGAATAAAATAGCAGAAAACAGGTAAAAGATAAATATTAATGCAGTTATGGGGACTCCCCTAATTCCTAATAACCTTGCGAGTATAAGTATTCTTATCTGTTGTAATCTTTATCACATAAACCCCTTTTGAAAGATTGGAAAGATTTAGCTTTTCATTATTAGCTTTTATATTATTTCCTCTAATCATTATTTGCCATTCGTCTTGCAAATTTACAATTCCGCACTATGGAACGACTTATATCATCAACTCCAAATCTGATACACTACCCCAGATTTATCTTAAATTAAATATAGACATGACTTCTTCTTCATTTAAATTTAATTCATTTTTAATCCAATTAACAACAAATTTTTTACTTTTTCTATCTCTTTCTAAAATATAAACCAAATTATCTTTCAGGTCTTTATGCTCTGAGTCTTTATATCGCATTATTTTTTCAATATTACCTTTTTCAGAATAGAAAATTCTAAACTTTAAATTGTGTTTTTCCTTAGAGAAAACCCTCCATTCTCCTATCTTTTTACCATTATTATAACTACCATATTCATTAATAGTAAACAATTTATCTTTCAACATACCAATAGTATCTAAAGTGAGAGTGCTAACGCAAGTGTCTCCTAAGTTAATTATTGACATTTTGTGTTGAGAATTATCTAAATCATAGTTAATCCATAAACCTTGTCTCTCTCCTTCTTTTGTTTGATTAATAATCTGTCCATTTAATAAAATTTTCATTTCATTAATCTCTAATTTGTTTTTTAAAACAAGAGAATTTAAAGTAATATTAAGCTCTTGACTATATACTGTTAATATATTTATGATTAATGTACAAAAAACTATTATCTTTTTCATAATTACTCTCCTACTGTTTGAAAATACATCCGTCGTGCGGGATATGTTATCCCGCACTATATTATTATAAGGATTTGTAATCCGATACTTATTCATAAAGAATTTATTTCAAAAGCCAAAGTTAAGGGTTTTATTTTGAATAAGGCAAGATTTTGTAAAAAAAGATATTTGCCTTAGCTGAAAAAAGGTACCGCAAAATAAAATTTATCTCCCCCAAAAATAAATTTATCCGCCGTATAATTTTATTTAAGTCAAGGTTATTTTGAAAAAGACTAAGGTTATTTTCAAATAAGTTAAGCTTAATTTTTCTACTCTCAAATTCTATATCAAAGTTCCTAAAAATTTGCAAATCAATAATAATATTTTGTCTAAAAATAAACTTAGTCCTTGGGGTCGTAGGACTTAGTCCTATGGGGTACAGGACTAAGTCCTGAGGGGTATAGGACTTAGTTTTCCGAGGGTAAGGATTTAGTTTGTTTTTTTGTGGTTATTGATTGCTTCTTTAATGGGAGAATTTTCTTTTATTAATAAAGAGAAAATCGCAGATTAGGATTAGCAGGGTTGTTATTATTGTGCTGCAAATTATTCTTAAAAGGGTATGGAAAAACTCTGAAAAGTTAAAGATTTCTATTGTAAAGTAGATAAAATGATGAATAAAAACTAAAGATAAGACAAATGGTAAGAATCCTAAAAAACTCATTTCCGCTATTGAAGGTCTTAAGTTTGTTTCTATTTCTTTTCCAGAGAAGAATATTTTTATAAATAATGGTCTTATTAGTGCAATAAAGGTTAGGGCAGCTGCATGAAAACCTACTTGTCCTGCAAATATATCAATGGTAAAGCCCATTAGAAATCCTAAAATTAGCTCTAACCATTTAGGAGTATTGGTTGGCAACATCAATATAAACCAAACATAAATCATAGGGTTGAAATATCCTAATATGTTTAATCCATTCAAAACAAAAATTTGAAATGCTGCAATTAGAATAAAATGTATAAACCCAAGTATAATATCCTTATTCATTCTTAATATCTTTTGTTAGTTGGATTAGTTCTTCCTTAAAGAAGTTTTTTACAATATAAACATATTCCAATTTGTTATAATCCACTGAAAACTTAATATCCACAACATAAAAGCCCGTTCCTTTGTCTTTGTCAAAGCTTTTAATGTATCCAACTGTTATTCCCTCAGGAAAGTCTTGAGAGAATCCACTTGTAATTATTGTATCACCTATTTTCAATGGGATAGAAGAAGGTATATCAACAATCTTTGCTGTGGAATAGTTGCCTCCTTCCCATACCAAAGTTCCTGAAATCTTTGTTCTTTTGTTCTTGACATTAGGGCGAGAGTCTTGGTGAAGGACACTCATAACTAAAGAAAAATTATCACTGACATTAACAATAACTCCAACTATTCCATTAGGACTAATAACCCCCATATTATTACTTACTCCATGCAAGCGTCCTTTGTTAAGCATAAAATAATTGTTTCTTTTGCTAATTGTCTTTTGTATAACCTTTGCGTCAATATATTCAAATTGTTGTTTGTAAATAGTGTCGTTGTATTCAAAGGTTCTATGTTGATATTTTACGTACGAACTTTCAATCATTGAGCGTAGTCTTGCATTTTCCTTAGCAAGAGCGTCATTTGAAGAGCCTAAATAGAAATATTTGGAGATATTATATGTTTTTGCATTAATATTGCCTGCAATTTCGTTGGCAAATGATGTTATTGCAGAGCCTTGATAGTAGGAATTTTGAGAAATAATAAAAATGGCTAAGCTTTCAAGAAATATGAATAGGAATATATGTGAGTATCGCTTTAAAAACCTTATAAGATTACGCATAAAAATACATTTAGTTTTGCAAAAGTAATAAGAAATTTTGTGATAAATAAAAAAAGTATTAGTTTTGCATTAATAAATTTTAAAATCAAACAGCAATGAAGAAATTATTTTTATACCTAATGCTAATAGCACCTATCTTCTTTTCAGCATGTGAAGGTAGTGAAGAAATTACAGGTAAATTTGAATTTACAATTGATGGAAAGGCTTATTCTTTCCCAGTAGCAACTTTCATACAGCGTGATGGTCAAACAATTGTTACCTCTACCGATGTTTCCAACACTGGTTCTATCGTTTTCAAGGGAACAAAAACAGGAACATACACAATGGGACTTGGAGCAAATATGTATGAAGCTCTTTTAAACCTTACAAGTGTAAATAGTCCTAATAATAATCTTTTCCTATACTACCCTACATCTGGGTCAGATAGTGCTTTCTTCTCATTATTTGGAACTCTTCAAATTACAGAGTATTCTTCAGATAAGGTTGTAGGAACATTTTCTGGACAAGGATTAAGAAAATCAACAATTGTGGGAGGGGATACAAATGAAATTCACTCACAAGTAAGACCTTTTTCAGGAGCTTTTACAGCAAAAACATTAACAACTACAAAATAAATTAAGCTTAGATAAAAATAAACTAAGTTTATGTAAACGTAAAGGAAGGTTATTTCAAAATAACTTTCCTTTATTTTTATATTTTGAAATTTTCCTATAAGGTTTCTTAGTTTTTACTTATCTTTGCTTGTTGAAAAACTAAAAATGAGCATAGAACCAAAATTATTATCAAAGAATGACAAGGTAGCAATTGTATCTACTGCACGAAAGATTAGCCTTTCGGAGATAGAAGATGCAATAAAACTATTTACTAATTGGGGTTTAGAAGTAGTTGTGGGTAATACCATAGACTTAGAAAGCGACCAATTTGCAGGAAACGATACTCAAAGAGCAGAAGATATTCAAAGGTTTTTAGACGATAGGGATATTAAAGCTATTTTTTGTGCTCGTGGAGGATATGGCTCAGTAAGGATAATTGATAAGCTTGATTTTAGCTCCTTTTTGGCAAATCCTAAATGGATAATAGGCTATTCCGACCCAACAGTACTTCTAATGCATATTTATTACAACTACAATATTCAAACTATTCATGGTATAATGCCTCTTAATATTAGGGAAGATAATTTTAATTCTCCTGCCATAATGAGTTTGAAAGAAGTTTTATTAAAAAAAACAAGTCATAGAGAATTTTTAGCAAATAATTTTAACAAAGAAGGCAAAGCAAAGGGAGACTTAATAGGAGGGAACTTATCAATTCTTTATAGTTTGCTTGGCTCATCAAGTTTTGGAGAGACTGCAGGAAAGATTCTTTTTATTGAGGATTTAGATGAGTATCTTTATCATATAGATAGGATTATGCAAGCATTGAAAAGAGCAGGGAAATTGGAGAGGTTAGCAGGATTGATAGTTGGAGATTTTTCTTCAATGCACGATAACACTATTCCTTTTGGCAAAACAGCCAATGAAATTATCTTTGAAGCAGTAAAAGACTATAAATATCCAAAGGCATTTAATATTCCAATAGGACATATTGAAGAGAATAACGTTGCATTTGTTGTAGGAAGAGAAACTTCATTAATAGTTGAGAAAGATAAAGTAATAATTGAACAATAATATTATGACTACAACAGTTGATTTTGGACAAAAGGGGGAAAAGATTGCATTGGAATATTTAATTGAAAAGAAATACCTTATTCTTGAAACAAATTATAGAAGTGGAAAGAATGAGGTTGATATAATTGCAAAGAATAGTGGTGAGATAGTTTTTGTTGAAGTAAAAACAAGAAGTACTGATATATTTTGTGAGCCTGAATCGGCTGTTACAAAAGAAAAGCAAAGAGCAATAATAAAGGTTGCAAATAGTTATATCCTTAAAAATAATATTAATGAAGAGGCTCGATTTGATATTATTGCAATTATTAGAAATGAAAGCGAAACAAAAATAAATCATATAATAAATGCTTTTACCCCAATGCCCTATTAGCTTATTGAATTAATGTTTTTGATAGAATAAAGAAATGGAAAATATAGAAAGATTATATTATAGTATTGGAGAGGTGGCTTTGGAATTAGACGTTAGCCTCCCTACTTTGAGGTTTTGGGAAACAGAATTCAAACAAATTAAACCTTATAAAAATAAAAGAGGAGTAAGGTTCTATACAAAGGCAGATATTGAACTCTTAAAACAAATACATTATCTTACAAAGACCTGTGGATACACTCTTGAAGGAGCAAAGAACTACCTTAAAGGGAAAGAAATAGTTGAAAAGGTAGAGAGTAAGGAAAATAATAATCCAAATGTGGAGATTGTACGTTCTTTAAATGAGATAAAAGAGTTTTTATTAGAACTAAAAGACACCCTATGAACATACTTATACTTTGTACTGGCAATTCCTGCCGTTCGCAGATTGCTCAAGGTTGGCTAAAAACTCTTAACCCATCCTTAAACGTACATTCAGCAGGAACAAACCCAGCAAAAGAGGTAAATCCTTTAGCTGTTAAGGTTATGAAAGAGTCAGGAGTAGATATATCTTCCCAAAAACCAAAGAATGTTGAAGAGTACTTGAATATGGATTGGGATTATGTTATAACTATTTGTGATGATGCAAAGGAAACCTGCCCAACGTTTTTAGGAAAAACCAAACATCAACTTCATTACTCCTTTGAAGACCCTTCAAAAGCCGTAGGCAGTGAGGAGTTTATTTGGAGTGAGTTTCAAAGAATAAGTTTAGAGATAAATCATATATTTTTCTTCCTAAATGAAAAAGTATTTGGGAAGAATAATATTATATGTGATAATACTGATTGCCCAGAATTTTAAAAATAACAAAAGAATTATGAAAAAGAATATAGCACTAATGGCAGGAGGAAATAGTGGAGAAGCTGTTGTTTCTCTTCGTTCGGCTATTGAAGTAGAAAAAAATATAGACACATCTCTATATAATGTTTATAAGATTATTGTTCAAGGAAGAGATTGGTTTTATGAGAAAGAAGGTAAGAAATACAATATTGATAAAAATGATTTTTCTTTGAACATTGAAGGCGAGAAGATAAATTTTGATGGAGTATTTATTATTATTCATGGAACACCTGGAGAAAATGGACTTTTGCAAGGCTATTTGGAAATGATGGGAATTCCTTTTGCGTCTTGTAGCTCTTTGGTTTCAGCCATAACATTTGATAAGGTTGTTTGTAATGCCATTGTTAGAGAATTGGATATTGTGAAGGTTGCAAAGAATGTAAGTTTTTACAAACATTCTCCTTTAAGTGAAGAAGAAATTCTTTCCAAACTTAGTCTTCCTGTATTTGTTAAACCTTCCGAAGGAGGCTCAAGTATAGGTATGAGTAAGGTTAAAGAAAGACATGAACTTGCTTCTGCAATTAAAATAGCTTTTGAAGTACACGATAGAATAATTATAGAGGAGTTTATTAAAGGGAGAGAGCTTACTTGCGGAGTAATGGAAACAAACAATGAGATACTTGCTTTTCCAATAACAGAAATAATTCCAAAGAAAGACTTTTTTGACTATGAAGCAAAATATGATGCTTCAACTGCCGAAATAACACCTGCCGACGTTAGTGATACAATAAGAATAAAGGTGCAAGAAACAGCTAAGAAGATTTACAAAGGATTAAATTGTAAGGGAGTTTGCAGGATAGATTTTATTTGTGAGCAAGACAAGGAAGATATTTGTTTCTTGGAAGTAAATACAATCCCTGGCCAATCCGAACAAAGTATAGTTCCACAGCAAGTAAGAAAGATGGGGCTTACAACACAAATCTTATATTCTAAAATGCTTGAAGAAATCTTTTAGAACAAGTTTGATTATGAAAAAACAATTTTTACAATACATTTTATTTCTTTTATTTATTCCCTTTATTTCTTTTTCTCAACCTAAGAAAGTTATTCTTATGATTGGAGATGGAATGGGACTTTCTCATGCTTATGCAGCTTACACAGTAAATAAAGGAAACTTGAATATGTTTACTATGCCTGTTACAGGTTTTTCAAAAACTTTTTGTGCCGATAGATATATTACCGATTCAGGAGCAGGAGCAACAGCTTTTGCAATAGGTAAAAAAGCAAACTATGAATCTATTGGCTTGGATTCTCTTTGGCAAAAACATCCAAGCCTTATAAAACTTTCAAAACAAAAAGGACTTTTAACATCAATAATAACTACTTGTAATATTACTCATGCCACTCCAGCTGCATTTGTTGCAAACGTTAAGCATAGAAAGATGAAAGATGAGATTGCTCTTTCTTTTTTGGAAGGTAATGTAGATATTTTTATTGGAGGAGGAAAAGAAAATTTTGTTTCTGAAAAAAGAAAAGATAAGCTTTCTCTTATTGATTCGTTAAAAGCAAGGGGCTATAATATACTTTATAATATTGATGAGGTTGAAAACTTTGAAATAAATAAAAACAAAACCAATCTAATTGCAGGACTTCTCTATGATAATCATCCTCCTCTTGCAAAGGATAGAAACGATATGCTTTATAAGAGTTTGAAAAAAACACTTGATATATTTTCAGAAACTGATAAAGGTTTTTTCATTATGCTTGAAGGCTCTCAAATTGATTTTGAAGCTCACTCAAATAAGTTTGATAGTATGATTGAAGAGATTTTGGATTTTGATAAGGCAGTAGGCTTGGCATTAGATTATGCAAAAAAAGACACTAATACCCTAGTAATTGTTATTGCAGACCACGAAACAGGAGGCTTAACTCTTAATGGAGGTAGTATAGAGGAAGGAAAGGTAGTTGATAAATGGACTTCAACAGAACATACAGCTATAATGGTTCCTATATATGCTTTTGGTTTGGGAGCAGAAAAGTTTACTGGAGTTATGGATAATACCGATATTTTTAGAAAAATAAAAGAGTTTTTAGAATTATAAATTATAATTGTAACTTTGCAAGCTAATATTCAAATAAAATCAGAATAATAAATAAACATAAAATAAAAAATGACAGACTATAATTTAAAGTATAAGGTAGCTGATATTAATTTAGCTGACTTTGGAAGAAAAGAAATTGATATTGCCGAAAAGGAAATGCCAGGCTTGATGGCTCTTAGAGAAAAGTTTGGAAAAGAAAAGCCATTAAATAATGTTAGAATAATGGGCTCACTTCATATGACCATACAAACAGCTGTTCTAATTGAAACATTGGTTGCTTTAGGAGCTAATGTCCGTTGGGCTTCTTGTAATATTTTCTCTACTCAAGACCATGCAGCAGCAGCAATTGCTAAGGCAGGAGTTCCTGTTTTTGCTTGGAAGGGTGAAACCTTAGAAGAATACTGGTGGTGTACTAATCAAGCTCTTTCCTTCCCTGAAGGGAAAGGGCCACAGCTTATAGTTGATGATGGAGGAGATGCAACTCTATTAGTACATAAAGGTTATGCAGCAGAAAAAGAAGCTTCAATGTTAGATGTTAAACCTTCTTCAACAGAAGAGGCAGTAATCCTACAAACTCTTAAAGCTATTTTGAAAGAAGATAATAAAAAATGGCATAGAACATTAGAAGAGTTAAAAGGAGTTAGTGAGGAAACAACAACAGGAGTTCATAGACTTTATCAAATGATGGAAAAAGGAGAACTTTTAATTCCTGCCATTAACGTAAATGACTCTGTTACTAAATCAAAATTTGATAACCTTTATGGTTGTAGAGAATCTTTGGCTGACGGAATAAAGAGAGCAACAGATGTAATGATTGCTGGTAAGGTTTGTGTTGTATGTGGTTATGGAGATGTTGGAAAAGGTTGTGCTCATTCAATGAGAAGTTATGGAGCAAGAGTTATAGTAACAGAAATAGACCCTATTTGTGCTTTACAAGCAGCAATGGAAGGCTTTGAGGTAACAACTCTTGAAGATGCTTTGAAGGAAGGTAATATTTATGTTACAACAACAGGTAATAGAGATGTTATTACAGCTGAACACATGGCAAAAATGAATGATGAAGCCATTGTTTGTAATATAGGACATTTTGATAATGAAATACAAGTAGAAAGATTGGAGAAATGGGAAGGAATAAAGAAGATTAATATAAAACCTCAGGTTGATAAATATATTTATCCTGATGGACATTGTATTTATTTACTTGCAGAGGGTCGTTTGGTTAATCTTGGTTGTGCAACAGGCCATCCTTCTTTTGTAATGAGTAATTCTTTTACAAATCAAACCCTTGCTCAAATAGACTTGTGGAAAAACAATTATGAGATTGGAGTTTATCGTCTTCCAAAACACCTTGATGAAGAAGTTGCAAGATTACATTTAGGAAGAATAGGCGTTAAGCTAACCATATTAACTGATGAACAAGCAGAATATATTGGTGTGAATAAGAATGGTCCTTATAAAGCAGACCATTATAGATATTAGTGAAAAATATATTTAGAATATTTAAGTATCTTAAAGGATACAAGAAAGAGGTAATACTTAATATAGTTTTTAACTTATTACATGTATTTACCTCTTTGTTTTCCTTTGTAATGGTAATTCCTTTTGTAAGCATACTCTTTGGAATTATCAAACCACCAAAGGTTTGTCCTGAATTTGCCTTTAATAAAGATATAATAATAGACTATATGGCTTGGCATCTTAATGCTTATAGCCAAAGCAATGGATTATTTAAATCCTTAGTAATAATTAGCTCCATATATCTTTTCTTTGTCTTGTTTTCAGCCCTTTTCAGATATTTAGGTATGTACTTCTTAGCACCGATAAGAAATGGAGTAATAAAGGATTTAAGAAATGACTTATACCATAAAATAACTATTCTTCCTCTTTCTTTCTTTTCTAATCAAAGAAAAGGCGACTTGCTTTCAAGAATGAGTTCCGACCTCTTGGATATAGAGATTTCTCTTATTAGTAGCCTTCAAATGCTGATAAAAGACCCTTTAATGATAGTGGTTTTCCTAACAACATTAATAATTATAAGTCCTCAACTAATCCTATTTATTGTAATTATTATGCCTTTGGCTTTTTTCTTAATAAAAAAAATAGGAGACAGCCTCAATAGAAACAGCCTAAAAGGTCAAAAGCAAATAGGCTCTTTGCTAAGCACAACAGAGGAAACACTCGGAGCAATAAGAGTAATAAGTTCATATAATGCACAAGAAACAATACGAAAGAAGTTTGAAGAGCAAAATAACTTATTTACCAAACTAATGGTGAAAATCTTTAGACGAAAAGACTTAGCCTCACCAATAACCGAAACCTTTGGAATACTAACCTTAGTAGTAATTGTAATCTACGGAGGAGTTATGGTAATAAACGGAACAATGCACCCTGCCATCTTAATAGGATTTGTTCTTTTGTTTGCAAGGATTCTTTCACCAATGCAAAGTCTTACAACAGCATATTATAATCTTAAAAAGGCAAGTGCAGCAGCTCAAAGACTATATGAAGTTTTGGACGCAGAGGAAAAGATAATAGAAAAGCCAAATGCAATAAAGGATATTAAATTTGAAAACAAGATAAGCTTTAAGAATGTTTATTTTTCCTACAAAGAAAACACTCCTAAGGAAGAAATGACCTTGAAAGATATTAGCTTTGATGCAATAAAAGGACAAACAATAGCAATAGTTGGCTCTTCAGGCTCTGGTAAAAGTACATTGATAGACCTTTTGCCACGCTTTCACGATATTTCTATGGGAGAAATAACCATTGATGAAGTTTCAATAAAAGACTTTAATATAAACTCACTAAGAAAAATCATTTCCATAGTAAGTCAAGAAAGCATATTATTTAATGATACAATATTTGGAAATATCTCTTTTGGAATAAAAGCCTCGTTGGAAGAAGTGCAAAATGCAGCAAAAGCAGCTAATGCTCACGACTTCATTATGCAAACTCCTAATGGATACTATACAAATATTGGAGATAGAGGGCTAAGTCTTTCAGGAGGAGAAAGGCAGAGGATTTGTATAGCAAGAGCAATTTTGAAAAACCCACAAATACTTATATTAGATGAAGCTACTTCAGCTTTAGACACAGAAAATGAAAGATTAGTTCAATCTTCCCTTGAGGTTTTGATGAAGGGTAAAACAACCTTTGTTGTAGCACATCGTCTTTCTACAATCAAGAATGCAGATAAAATTCTTGTAATAGAAGATGGACGTATCGTAGAGGAAGGCAATCATCAAACACTTATTGCAAAGGAAGGGGTTTATGCAAAATTAATACAGCTTCAAACCATTTAACATTGGTAAATAAAGAATAACTTAAAAAGACAAAAGCCGATAAACAAATCATTTATCGGCTTTTTTTATGAAGTGGCATCGACTGGATTTGAACCAGTGACACAAGGATTTTCAGTCCTCTGCTCTACCAACTGAGCTACGACGCCTTTCTTAAAGTGG
Organism: uncultured Bacteroidaceae bacterium; assembly: GCA_964346795.1. Lineage (GTDB taxonomy): Bacteria > Bacteroidota > Bacteroidia > Bacteroidales > P3 > UBA10566. The sequence continues at coordinate 1,255 of CAYFWD010000002.1, read as the reverse complement.
GTGCAAAAATATAACAAAATCCTAAACCCACCAAATTTTTAGTAATTTTTCTTTGTTTGTGTAGGCAATCAGCAAGGAAAAGATTGTGTAAAACACTATAGCTTATTGCCCAAAAATAATGGAGTCATTATATGCATTTCTTTTAATTCATTTAATGGAATATATTCATTATTATTAATATCTAATTTTACATCATTCTTAAATGATGTATTAATAACTCTAAACATATTAATATCTTCCAATATGTGTTCTTTAGCATTATTATCAATAAATGTCTTCCCTTTTAAATATCTAAATATTCCTTCATTTATTATAGATATTTTATACTTCCTTATTCCATTAGATAAAATATATACACTATCTTGTTTATTATAATTATATATAGAATACCATGCTAATACCTTCATATCTGCACCTAATTTCTTTTCATATTCAAGACTGTTGTTGAGAAGTTATTTACTAATGGTGAAGACCCAATAGGTAAGATTATAAGATATAATAATATTCCATTTCAAATTATTGGTGTTCTCAAATCAAAGGGTTCGAGCACTTTTGGACAAGATCAGGACGATGTTTTGTTAGCACCCTACACCACTGTTCAAAAACGTATTATTGCCATAAATCATTTGCACGCAATTTTTACATCCTCTTTAAGTGCAGAATATTCTTCAAGGGCTATGGCAGAAATTAATGATATTTTAGAAAGAAATCATAAGTCAGAAGAGGGGAAAGAGTCAGATTTTACTGTTGAATCACAAGAGCAAATACTTGAACAAATAAATACCATAACAACTTTTATAACAATACTTTTAGGTTCAATAGCTGGAATATCATTGCTTGTTGGAGGTATTGGTATTATGAATATTATGTACGTTTCAGTTACCGAAAGAACAAAAGAAATTGGTTTGAGAATGTCAGTTGGAGCAAGGGGAAAAGATATTCTTTCTCAGTTTTTGGTTGAAGCCATAATAATCAGCATAACGGGAGGACTTATAGGAATTTTGTTTGGTTCAGGAGTTTCATATATAATCCGATTAGCATCAGGGTGGGCAGTAACAGTATCAACATTTTCTGTTTTGCTTTCCTTTGCAGTATGCACCATAACAGGAATTTTCTTTGGATGGTATCCAGCCAAAAAAGCAGCCAACCTCGACCCAATTGAAGCTATACGTTACGAATAGTTGTCTGAATTAGGATTTTTAAAAAAAAGGAGCAAGTATAAAACTCACTCCCTAATTTAAAAATTAAAAGTTAA
>CAYFWD010000001.1:0-69175 GCA_964346795.1 uncultured Bacteroidaceae bacterium | reverse complement strand
CAGGAGAAGTGAAGGATGTATTACTACTTGACGTAACACCACTATCCTTAGGAATAGAAACCTTAGGAGGAGTAACAACAAGATTGATAGAATCCAACACAACAATTCCTACAAAGAAATCTCAAGTCTTCTCAACAGCAGCAGACAATCAACCATCAGTAGAAATACACGTGTTGCAAGGAGAGAGAACAAGAGCCACAGACAACAAGACCATTGGACGCTTCCATCTTGATGGAATAACACCAGCACCAGGAGGAGTTCCTCAAATAGAAGTAACATTTGATATTGATGCTAATGGAATTTTAAATGTAAGTACAAAAGATAATGCGACAGGCAAACAGCAATCAATCAGAATTGAAGCTTCAAGTGGATTGACCGAAGAAGAAATCAAGAAGATGAAAGCTGAAGCCGAAGCAAATGCTGAAGCCGACAAAAAGTTAAAAGAGGAAGCCGACAAGATTAATTCAGCCGATGCAATGATTTTCCAAACAGAAAAACAGCTGAAAGAACTTGGCGATAAGCTAACAGCAGATAAGAAAGCACCAATAGAGGCAGCTTTAACAGAGCTAAAAGCAGCACACGAGAGCAAAAATATCTCTCAAATTGATGCAGCAATGGAGAAGATGAATCAAGCATGGAGTGCAGTATCTCAAGACCTCTACAACCAGCCAGGAGCTTCAGACGCACAAGGCCAACAAGCATCCAGCGAGCCAAACAATTCCTCAAATCAAGACGGCGAAGTAACCGATGCTGATTTTGAAGAAGTGAAGTAAGATACAATCAAAAACGATTAATAATTATAATTAGATAGCGGTAATACAATACTTTACCGCTATTTGTTTTTAAAAATTTCTTGTTATTAGTGTGCTTTTTGGTATTTCAAAGAATACTATCCACAGACTTATTAGAGCGGGAAAAATTCCATCAGTCAATTTGGGATAAAGATTAACAAAAATAAGCCGTGAACATCTGGAGTCAATGTTTACAGCTGTCGATTTACTTAAAGAATCAAAAAGTAAACCCATAAAAATACAGTTCGACATAAATGATTGCTATACTATTAACGAAATATCCGAAAAGTTTGGAGTATCCCTAAAAGACAAAAAGGTAAATATGTGTATGTCCTAAGGAATATATTGATAATATTTTTAATAAAAAGAAACAATGAGAGATCTAGCAAACATGTTATACCCATCTGAAATGTCAGAAAATGATGTGCTTTACATTATTGGCAATGGATTTGACATTGCTCATGGTATAAATTCTAAATACACAGATTTTGAGAGGTGGTGTATAAATAACAAAAAAGATGTAGCAATATTCGAATCATTATTTAGCAATCGTAAGAATTTTTGGTGTGATATTGAATCTGAATTAGGCGATTATGATGAAAAGGCAATTTTAGACTTTTGTAAACCCGATGAAGAATTTGATTTTGAACATTCATTAAGTTCTTCTGCCAGAGTAGAAGATGCTCCTATGGCTATTTTAAAACCAGCACTTGACGATTTAAGAAATTTTTTTGTTGAATGGGTAAATTCTATAGACCTTTCGGGTGTGATACAATCTTTCAATTTATACAAAAATGCTAATTATATTACTTTCAACTATACAGAAACACTTGAAAGTATTTATAATATTCCAAGTGAAAAAGTACTCCATATTCACGGCAGTCGTTTATTACATGACAACAACTATATTTTTGGTCACGACAATAAAAAAAGCAATAATCCAGATTACAGTAAATTACCTATATTTGAAGAAAATGCATACCTGTCTATTCTTGAATATATGAATGCTTTTGAAAAGCCAATTAATAAAATAATAAGTGCCAATTCTTATTTTTTTAATAAATTCAGAAATACTAAAGTTGTTTATGTATTAGGACATTCATTATCACAAATCGACATCCCTTATTTTAAGCATTTATTGTCGCTATTTGAAAAACAACCCAAATTTATTTTCTCAGCACATAATAAAAGTGATTTGAAAAACATTGAATTATTTATAAAGAAAAATTTTATAAAAACATTTGAAATAATAGATTTAGCAGACTTAGCAATTGTTCAATAGTTATAACTAATATCTTATAATGAAAAGATTAAATCATCCCAAAGCAACCGTCAGACTACGGAAGTCGAAGCATCATAAAGAGTGCTATGTTTACATTGAAAGCTATCCGGTTTTTGAGCCGGGAAATGAAAAACCACAACGAGAGAGAAAATATCTCAATCATAGTGTGACCACTGTTGAGTGTGATAAACGTCATAGTTTTTTATGCGAAGTTCTATACCAAGAATGATATTTGTTTTTTTGAAACAACTTCAAGGTGTATCCTATTGTTTATTATGTTGTGGTCTGTAATTGAAATTAAAAAGTCAGAGTATCCATTGAGCTCTTTTACCTTGTTTACATGTGTGTCAAGGTCGTAACTTTCGTTTATCTGGTCTGGATTGTCAGATGTGTGAATATGTGTGTCCGCATAAATTGGATTCATAATGGTTTCCTGTCTTTATGCTTGTCATTAACGTCTTATTTACGCAACAAATATACAACATTTCTCTTAACTCCAAATATAAATAAAAACATCATTACATTTTTTTCTAACTAAATAAACAATATTTTCAAATCCTAATCGTAATATTAATAAATCGGTTTAATAGAGTTATTAACTTATAAGTTTTATTATTATGATTAGAAAGTTTTTTATGATGGGCTTGGCTATTACCTTGCTTTTTGTTGCTTCGGCTTTGGCTCAGGTGGGTAGCACTTTCCCTAATGTTAGTTTGCTTGATGTTAATTCTAATCCTACTTCTATGCCAAAAATAGGAGAAAAGGTTTTGCTTATCTATTATGTTGACCCCGATGTTTATGAAAACCATTTTCCTGTGGCTAATGAGGTTCTTAGGAAAGGTTTTGCCTCCAAAGATTATCAAAATATAGCCATTATGAACCTTAAAGAAACATGGGTGCCTAATTTTTTGATTATCTCTGAATGTAAAAAGAGTCAAAAGAAAAATCCAACCTCTCAAATCTTATTGGATAAAAAGAATATTTTCTCTAAGGCTTTAAAAGTTAATGTTCCTAATAACTCAATACTTATTGCTGTGGTGGGAACTGACTCTAAGATAAAGCTATTAGAGATTATAAAATCTAAACAGGACGCTCAAAGGATTGCAAGCAAAGTAACTGCGACTATGAGTTCATTAATAAAATAATCTTTCCCTTATTTCTGTTTTATATCTTTTGGTTCTAATTCCGTAAACTTTGATTACAGAAAAATAAACGAGACTTAATTAAAATTATCTAGGAGAAAAATAAAATTATCTAGGGCAAAAATAATTTTTTCTAGGAGATAATTTTCAAAAACTCCTATTAAAATTTTATTTGTTTTTAATTTGATATTTTCTAATGCTTTTTAGCTTAAATTTTCCTTTGCTTTCCGTTTCATTGAAAATAAATATGTAAATTTGTCTTTTATTTTAGGATTTTAATGATTGTTTATGGGTAAGGTTATTGATGGTGTTACTCCTTTGATGAGGCAATATAATGAGATGAAGGTAAAGTTTCCTGATGCTATTTTGCTTTTTAGGGTAGGGGACTTCTATGAGACATTTGGAAATGATGCTGTTGAGGCTGCAAAGATATTGGGTATTACTCTCACCAAAAGGGCTAATGGTAAGGATAAAGACTTGGAGCTTGCGGGTTTCCCTTATCATTCTATTGACACTTATTTGCCTAAACTTATTCGTGCTGGAAAGCGTTGTGCTATTTGCGAGCAGTTGGAAGACCCAAAGACTGCTAAAGGTATTGTTAAGAGAGGAATAACAGAGGTTGTAACTCCTTCGCTTTCTTACAATGATAAGACATCAGACCATTCTCAAAATAATTTTCTTGCAGCTATTCACTCCGAAAAGGATGATATTGGGGTTGCTTTTTTGGATATTGCCACAGGGGAATTCTTTGTTTCTCAAGGCAAAAAGCAAGAAACAGAAAAACTGCTTCAAACTCTTTCTCCTAAAGAGGTTATTGTACAAAAGCAGAAGTTAAGAGAGTTTCAGCAAAGTTTTAAGAAAGATTTTTATACCAATACTTTTGAGGATTGGGTTTTTACAAGAGATTTTGCTAACGATATTATTTTTAGACATTTTGGAGTTAATTCCTTGAAAGGTTTTGGAATAGAGGAAATGGAGCTTGGAATTATAGCTGCAGGTACCTGTCTTCACTATTTGAACGAGACACAACATACTGAGCTTTCTCATATCCAAAAAATATCACGTATTGACAATAGTAATTATCTTTGGCTTGATAAGTTTACTATTGCTAATTTAGAGTTGGTTCATTCTCCACACCCAAATGGTGCAACCCTTATTAATGTTCTTAATAGGACTAAGTCAAATATGGGACTAAGGCGTTTGCAACGTTGGATTTTGTTGCCATTAATTGATAAGCAAGAAATAGAAAAACGCCAAGAGGTGGTTTATTTCTTTATGCAAAATGACATTTTGGCTGATAAGATTGGCAGTAGTTTGAAAAGGATTGGAGACTTGGAACGTTTGGTTGCCAAGGCTGCTTATGGGAGGATAATGCCTAATGAATTAGTTGGGTTGAAAAATGTTTTGCAGGAGATAAGTCAAGTCAAGACATTATGTAAGGATATTAAGGAGTTGAGGAGCTTGGACGAGGTAGATAATTGTGAGGATTTGGTAAATACTATTTCAAAGACCTTATTCGAAAATGCTCCAAATGCAGTATCAAAAGGAAATGTAATTGCCGAAGGCTTTCATCAAGAGCTTGATGAGTTAAGAGAGATAGCATATCATGGCAAGGATTACCTTAGCAAGCTTCAGGAAAGAGAGTCAGAAAGAACATCAATACCTTCCTTAAAAATAGGATTTAATAATGTCTTTGGATACTATCTTGAAGTTACCAATGCTCATAAAGATAAGGTTCCAGAAGATTGGCATAGAAAACAAACTCTTACTAATGCAGAAAGATATATCACCGAAGAGCTAAAAGAGTATGAGCAGAAAATCTTTGGTGCAGAGGCTAAGATATTGGAAATAGAAACTCAGCTTTATAGTAATTTGGTTTCAGAGGTGCTTCCTTTTATAAATAAGCTTCAAAAGAATGCAGAAATTATATCTCAGCTGGATTGCCTATTGTCTTTTGCCGAAATAGCAGTTGAAAACAACTATGTTCGTCCTACAATTAATGAAGAATTTTCTATAAAGATTGTTCAAGGCAGGCATCCAGTAATTGAAAAGATGCTTCCTTCAGGAGAAAGCTATATTGCTAACGATATGTTCTTGGATAAAGACTCTCAGCAGATAGGAATTATTACAGGACCAAATATGAGTGGTAAAAGTGCTTACTTGCGTCAAAATGCATTAATTGTTCTTATGGCTCAAATAGGTAGTTTTGTTCCTGCAAAAAGTGCTGATATAGGTATAGTTGATAAAATATTTACTCGAGTAGGGGCTTCTGATAATATATCCTTAGGAGAGAGTACCTTTATGGTTGAGATGAATGAAACGGCAAGTATCTTAAATAATCTTTCCGATAGGTCTTTGGTTCTTTTGGACGAGATAGGAAGAGGAACAAGTACCTATGATGGAGTTTCAATAGCTTGGTCAATAGCTTCATATATTCACGACCACCCTCATTTTAGAGCAAAGGTTTTGTTTGCTACTCACTACCACGAATTAATAGAAATGGAAGGCTTATACCCTCGTATTTTTAATCTTCATGTAACAGTAAAGGAAATTGGTAAACAAATAATATTTTTAAGAAAGATTGCCAAGGGAGGCAGTTCTCAAAGCTTTGGGATACACGTTGCACGCCTTGCTGGAATGCCACGACAAGTCTTGCAGGAGGCAGAAGAGATATTGGAGAATTTGGAGAAGAAACAAAAGTCCAATAAGCAAAAACCTATTTCCAAGTCTAAGCAAAAACAAAATGATGGCTCTTATCAATTAAGTTTTATTCAGCTTGACGACCCTTTGCTTTTAGAAATAAAAGAGGATATATTAAATACAGATATTGATAATCTTACCCCAATGGAAGCCTTGCTAAAACTACATAGTATAAAGAAATTAATAGAAAAAGTTTAGAAAAAGTTTGGTAGAAAAGAAAAAGTTAGTATTTTTGCACCCTCAAAACAAGCGGAAATAGCTCAGTTGGTAGAGCACAACCTTGCCAAGGTTGGGGTCGCGAGTTCGAGTCTCGTTTTCCGCTCATCCTTTATGGAAATGCTCTGGTGGTGGAACTGGTAGACACGCAGGACTTAAAATCCTGTGAGCATTGCGCTCGTGCGGGTTCAAGTCCCGCCCGGAGTACAGAGTTAAAGACGCAAAGAATTGAAATACATACTTTGCGTCTTTTTTTATCTAAATATTAATATTGAAAAGAATATTGGCGAAATAGTCATTTAGTTGTGGGATATAGCCGAATCGAATACCAAAACGCAACTCCTGCTCAATTCTAAAAATATGAAAATCCATATTCAAATCTAATCCAATACTGCTTAGGTATTCCTTATCAAAATACCCAAAATCAAAGAAACCACGTGAGAATACCCTTTTAATATAAAGCAATCTTCCAATAGCATAATCAGGATATGCCAATGGCAAATGGTAGCTAAATTTTCCCCCATAGTATATTTCAGGGAAACGTCCCATTATACCAGAAGTAAAAGCAATTTCATTAGGAAAATAATAAATGATAGGAGTATTCTTTTGAAATCCAAAATCTATTTGAAAGCTATGATTATTAAATAGGGAAGGAATATAGGTTGAAGAATTTATAGCTATAATATTTGCATTGTCTGATGTGAGAGATTTCTGTACTTTAAGCCTAAAGGTTTGCCCAAGTTGAGGTGCTATATCGTTTGCTGCCATTGCTCTAATTGCACTCCAGCTTAAACCTAATCCAGCCGTGTGAAATAGAGTCAGAAAATCTTCAGAGTTATCTCTTGGGATAAGGCTTCTAAACGAATAGAAGAAAGAGTATTTGGCTGACTTAAACCAGTTCTTATCTGTCCAACTATATGGCAAGTCAATACTTAATCCAGTTTTATACTCCTCCCAAGAGGAATAGGTGTTGATATTATTATTCGTTTCAATAACAATATCTCTCTGTCCAAACTTAAAATCCAAGTTAATTATCGGCAGCCAACCGCTGTAAGTGTAGTTAATATAATATTCATTTCTCTTCTCGGAGAAAAGATATTTATATCCCCCTTCAAAGACAGATGTTCCAAGAAGGTTCTGTGAAAAAGCCGATACCCCTAAGTTAATATCCTGACTTTGTACATTAATATATAAGGGAGCCCAGCTATGAAACTTAAGAAGGTTATCAATCTTATTATATTTTTGACTTTTCCAAAGAGTGTCTTTAATAATTTCTTCTCTAAGAATAAAGCCTTCTTGATTAGTAATAATCTCTGCTTGAGGAAAGGATATTGGGTTAGGATTTTGGGAAGTAGTTTTGATATTAATAATATTTTGAAGAGTTATTTCTCTTCCATCAGCACTATACTCACTAAGAAGCAAGCTGTCATTAAAGATAATAAAGTCCATAACTCCAAAGCGAGATTGAGTATGTTGTGTAAGGGAAGAAGGGTTTTTTAAGTCAATTGAATAAACCTGATAGGTATTATCATAATCTCCAATAAAAAATAACCTGTCCTTATAAGGCAAAGGTTTGGATATATTACGAAAAGAAGGAGGCATTATTAAGCTTTGCTTCTCATCATATATATTATACTTGATAATAGACTTTCCGTATTGGTTAGACTTGATAAGATATATTTCTGAATTGTCAATGCTCCATGAAGGATAGGAAAACTTTGAATACCCTTCTTTATTAAAAAACTTCTTAATAATCTCTCCATTGGTTTTGTCAATAATAACAAGGTGCTGATTATTTATAGAATCGTCTTCAATGGCAACAATAATATTTAAGTTATTGGGATTATATGCAGGAGTATAATATCTCTTCTTAAAGGTTATTTGTTTATAAGTATCGGTTTGAATATCATATTCAAAAATATCAGAATAATTTTCATGCTCCCAACGATAATGTGATTTAAGTTCAGACCAAAGCAAATGATTATCCCTTGCATCTATATATGAATGAAGTATTCTGCCAAGAGAAAAGATGTTTTCTTCTTTATCTTTAGTAATGGAAACGAGTTTTGGAGGATTAAAATTAGAAGTCTTTATAGCTACTACGGTACTATCGTTTATCTGTTTTGGAGAAGAGTAATTGGTATAGTATTTTTTCTTTTTGCTAATACTCTTTGTTGAGTTTAGGGGATAAGTACTTGCATTTTTTTCACTTTCTTCTTCTTCCCATCTCTTTGAAAGTGTATCCATCATTTGGTTATAAAGCTCTTGGGTCTTGATATTTATTCCTCTTTTTTCAGACTTCCCAAAGGTTTGTATCTTCCAAAAATTCCTTCCAACATTTTCTAACATATAAGCCCAAATGTCTTTACCATATATTTCTCTTCCAAAGGAGGCAAGATGATAACCAAAATTATAACTATCGGGAACATAATCTTTCATTGAGCCTAAAAGAGCTTTATCATAGCTATATCTTCCCTTTTCCAGAACTTGTGCTTTGAAATACATATTAAAGTCAGGTGTTTTTCCTCTTCCAGAAGGGGAAAGAGCCGTTTCGGCAACAACAGCATCACCCTCTAAAAACCATGTAGGGATATAAGCAGCAACCAAAATACCATATATATGTTCTCCAAATATATTTATTAATGCTTTGGAAGCTCCTTGTTTTAGAGCATAGACTTGAACAGCATGACGCCACTCGTGAATTGCCAATTGCCAAGACCATGGGTATGGGTAGTTTGTTGGAGGAGTTGTAGTCCAAAGTTCAATTCTTTTAGGTGCCCATACCGATAAACCATTATAATATGCTGTATTGGTATGTAGTAAAAAAGGAACTTTGGGAGGTGTTGTTTTAAGGCTTGTTCCTATTACTCCATAAAGTGTATCAAGAACGGAGGCAAATTTTTGTGCTTTTGTTTCGTAGAAATCAGGATACACAATTTGAAACTTTGGAGTGTTGATTTGTCGCCACTGAATGGAACTATTATCAACTCCAGAGTTATAATACTGAGCTTGAAGGCTAGTAAGACCAAGAAAAAAGAATACAAAAACCAAAAGCCAAAGACTCAAAGGTCTTTGGCTTTGTAGTATATTTGTTTTTCTTTTTCTATATAAAGTCATTCTGACAAAAAACTACTTCTTAGGGGTGTTTTTTAATGTTGCAAGTAGGTAATCCCAGAATTTCTTTACAGAATCAATATTCACTCTTTCGTCAGGAGAGTGTGGGTTCATAATTGTTGGTCCAAAGGAAATCATATCCCAGTTAGGATAAACTCCTCCCAAAAGTCCACATTCCAATCCTGCATGTATAGCCATTATCTTTGGAGTGTTACCATATAAATTCTTATATGTCTCTTGCATACTCTTAAGTATAGGTGATTCCATATTAGGTTTCCAACCAGGGTAAGCTCCAGTAAATTCAGATTTAGCTCCAGCAAGTGTGAAAACAGAAAGCATCATTTGTGCCAAATCCATCTTTGCACTATCAACACTGCTTCTTAACAAACAGCTAATACTAATTGTATTGTCATTACTCTTAACTATTGCTAAGTTTGTTGAGGTTTCGGTAAGGTTTTCCATAGAATCACTCATTCTCATAACTCCGTTTGGACAAGCGTAAATAGCATTGATTAATCTTGATTGAGTATCTAAATCTATTACGTTTGGAAGAAGAGATGTTGCATTGAAAGCAATCTCTAATGAAGGCTCAACCAATGAATATTCGTTTTTAACTTCTTTTGTTACTTGTTCAACTATTGCTTTTGCCTCTGCAACTTTGTCGGTTGGGATAGCAACTATTGAGAATGCTTCACGAGGTATTGCATTGCGAAGGCTACCTCCGTTGATTTCAGAAATACGGATATTAACTTTCTCTAAAGCCTTAAATAATCTGAAAAGAACTTTGTTAGCATTGGCTCTTCCCAAAATAATATCCATTCCACTATGTCCTCCCTTTAGTCCAGTAACGTTTAGTGCAAAGGCTGACAAGCCAACAGGTGTGTTTTCTTTCTTATAATCAAAAACAAAGGTACCATCAATTCCTCCTGCACATCCAACATAAAGCTCTCCTTCTGTTTCGGAGTCAAGATTCAAAAGAATATCCCCTTTCAAGACTCCTGCTTCCAATCCAAAAGCTCCTGTCATTCCAGTCTCTTCGTCAATAGTAAGAAGTGCTTCTATTGGTCCGTGTACTGCATCTTTATCTTCCAAAACTGCCAATATTGCAGCAACTCCAATTCCATTGTCAGCTCCAAGTGTTGTACCCTTTGCTCTAACCCAGCCATTGTCAATCCAAGGAAGGATAGGGTCTTTTTCAAAATCGTGCTTAGTGTCAGCATTCTTTTGAGGCACCATATCAATATGTGCTTGAAGAACAACACCTTTTCTGTCTTCCATTCCCTTGCTTGCAGGCTTGCGAATGATAATGTTTCCCACCTTATCAACAAGGTATTCCAAATTATGTTTCTTTGCAAAATCAACCAATGCTTCTACAAGCTTACTTTCTTTCTTTGAAGGGTGCGGTACAGAACAAATCATATCAAAGTTATTCCACAACCCTTTAGGTTCTAATGTCTTTATCTCACTCATCTTAATAAATTATTTTGTTAATATTAATGTTATTTCAATTATTTTAATCCTTTATAACAAACAAACGCATAATTGAAAGTTTTTATTTCATCCTCCGTCAAATCCTTGTCAAATATTCCATAAATGGTAGAGCCAGACCCACTCATTTGAGCATATAAAGCCCCAATGTCATAAAGCTTATCCTTAATCACTCTAAGCTCTGTGTGTTTCTTAAAGAGATGTTGCTCAAAGTCATTCTTGATTAAATGTTTCCAGCTATGAATAGGACGAGACTCTACAACATTTAATAAATCATACTCATTCCTCTTTGGAACAATTCCAGCATAAGCCTCCGCAGTGCTAATACCTATGTCAGGCTTAATAATAAGAATAGTTTTTCCCCTAAGGGAAAGAGTTGTTGGAGCTAACATATCGCCTTTCTCAAAGGCAAAAGCAGGTACATTATATATAAAGAATGCACAGTCCGACCCAAGTTTTTTAGCATAAGCATCCAATTGGACCAAAGAAAGATTGAGTTCAAAAAGGTAGTTAAGGAGTTGCAAAGTGTAAGCTGCATCACTGCTACCTCCTCCCAAGCCAGCTTGTAAAGGGATAACCTTATGCAGAGCAATCTCCACCTCAGGCATATTGGGATAGTCTTTTTTTAGTAAATTATAAGCCTTAACACATAAGTTATCAGCCGATGCCCCATTCTCAAAAGGAATACCACTAACGCTTATAGAGGTTTTTCCATTGGCTTTGGGTCTTATTTCCAAAATATCATTTATTTCAACAGGATATAGTATAGTCTCAATATTGTGGAAGCCATCACCTCGTTTTTCCACAACATTAAGTCCGATATTTATTTTACAATTAGGGAAGTAAATCATAGGGCAAAAATAAATATAAATATATAATTAGCCTAATTTTTTCAACCTAAAATAGGTAAAATCTCCTTAAATACTTTAGCCTTATATTGTGAGATTAGAAAACTAATAAAAAAGATTTACAACTAATAAAGTAAATTTTGCACATAACCAAACAAGGTTTTCAACTCATAAAACGAAGTAATTACAATTCAAAAACTAAGATTTTATGACCTTAAAACGAAGTTTGAACGACACTAAAACGAAGACTTAGTGAAGTCGAAATGGCATTTCGTTGTCATGAAATGGCATCTCATATATAACGAAATGCCATCTCGTCAAGATGAAATGGCATTTCGACCTCGTAAAAACGAAGATTTAAGGTCGTGATAACTTCGTTTTAAGTCCGTCCAAACTTCGTTTTGATTTTTATATAATGGTATTATGCTAAAATAAAACTAAGTTTAATTTGTTTGTAAATTTAACTATATGGAGAAAATCTTTGTTTCTACTTGTTGATTGACTTTATTAAGTCCTTATTTTCTTTCTTTTTTTTATCATTTCAAAAGATTAATTTATATTTGCAAACTCAAACTTAAGAGAAAAATAAGGGAAAGAAACGCTATTAATTGATATGGATAGAACTTTTATTAATAATTTATTGCAGTTAAATGATGAAGAATTTAATGGTCAAGTTCTATATATATTGAAAAGAACTATTGAGAAATATCCTTTCTTTGCATTACCATATTACTATTATGCTAAATGTGCAAAACTACTTAGTCAAAACCCTAATGAATGCCTTTCTTTAGCTTCAACTTATTCTCCCGACAGGGCAAGACTGAAGGAGTTTATGGAGACTAATGTTGCTTTTCAGTTTACTGCAGAGGAGTCTCCAAAAACTGATATGGATAAGATTAACGAAAGAATAGAGCAATTAAAAAAGATTTATGGCACAACTCCTTCACAAAAGGAAAAAGATTCAACACCTGACATTATTAAGGAAATAGACTCCTATGCAGAGCCTAATCTTTCGGAAGCACCTACTAAGGAGGAGTTGATTGAAAGATTTTTGCAGGTTGAAAATCCAAAGGTGAATAAGTTGGGAAATAATAAGGATATTGAGCAGGAAAGTGAAGATATTAGTATTAATGATGTTGTAAAGAAAAGTGCTGAAGATGAATTTGAAATTGTTACTGAAACAATGGCTCAAATCTATTTAAAACAAGGGCATAAAGATAAGGCTATTAAAATTTATAATAAATTAATTTTGGCTAATCCAGAAAAAAGTAGTTACTTTGCAGCTCAAATTCAAAAAATAGAAAATAATTAGATAAAAAGATAAGGACATTATGTTTGTATTTATTTCAGTATTAATATTAGTTGTATGCGTATTGTTGGCTTTGGTAGTGCTTGTTCAAAATAGTAAAGGCGGTGGATTGGCTGCTAATTTTCAAGCTCAAAGTCAAATTATGGGAGTTAGAAAAACTGCTGACTTTTTAGAAAAAGCTTCTTGGACATTGGCAATTGTTTTACTTGTACTTTGTTTGGCAGCTACTGTTTTTAGACCAGGAAGACATGTTAATCAAACACAAGGAACAGAACTTAACCCTAATGCAGTTAATACAACAATGCCTGCACCTAAGGGACCAGCTGCTCCAACAGCACCCGCACCGATAAAACAATAGATTTAATAATTTATTTTTTCATAATTTGGTTTTTAAAGAGCTGTCTTAATTGATGGCTCTTTTTTCATTTTATAAATATCATATTACTGACTTTTTGTCATAAAAGCGTAAATTAAATATTTTGGCACAATATTTAATATATAAGGATTGTAATGGTTAAGAAAAAAATCTATAAATAAATAACTAAAAAAATAAAAGAGAATTATGACAAAGATTAATGTAAAACCCTTAGCTGACAGGGTACTTATTAAGCCAGCAGAAGCTGAAACTAAGACAGCAGCAGGAATTATTATACCTGACACTGCAAAAGAAAAACCAATGAAGGGAGAAGTTGTTGCAGCAGGCTCAGGAAAGAAAGATGAACCAATGACAGTGAAGGTTGGGGATAAGGTATTATATGGCAAATATTCTGGGACAGAAATTAATGTTGATGGACAAGAGTATTTGATTATGAGAGAAAGCGATATTTATGCAATTATTAAATAATAGAGATTAGTATTAAACAAAAAAAGAATAAGAAAAATGGCAAAAGATATTTTATATAATATAGAAGCACGTGAACAATTGCGTTTGGGTGTTGATGCTTTGGCAAATGCAGTAAAAGTTACTTTAGGACCAAAGGGAAGAAATGTTTTAATTGATAAAAAGTTTGGTGCTCCACAAATAACAAAAGACGGAGTAACTGTTGCAAAAGAGATTGAGATAAAGGACCCTGTTCAAAATATGGGAGCTCAATTAGTAAAAGAGGTTTCTGCCAAAACTGCTGACCAAGCAGGAGATGGAACTACTACTGCAACTGTTTTGGCTCAAGCAATAGTTAATGCAGGTATAAAAAATGTTACTGCTGGTGCTAACCCAATGGATTTAAAACGTGGTATTGATAAAGCAGTTGAAACAGTAATTAAAGACCTTCAAAAGCAATCAAGAACAATAGGCAATGATAAGGAAAAAAGAGAACAAGGTTGTACTGGGTCTGTAAATAACGACCCACTTATTGGAAAGAAGATTGCAGAGGCAATGGAAAGAGTGAAGAAAGAAGGAGTAATTACTATTGAAGAAGCAAAGGGAGTTGAAACAGAGGTAAAGGTTGTTGAGGGAATGCAGTTTGATAGGGGTTATCTTTCTCCTTATTTTGTAACGGATACAGAAAAAATGGAAGTTGTTTATGAAGACCCATTTATTTTGATTTACGATAAGAAGATTTCTAACATGAAGGAATTCCTTCCTATCTTAGAAAAGGTTGTTCAAACTGGTCGTCCTCTTTTGATTATTGCTGAAGACTTGGACGGAGAAGCTATAGCAACTTTAATAGTAAACCGCTTGAGAGCTAACTTGAAAATTGTAGCTGTTAAGGCTCCAGGTTTTGGTGATAGAAGAAAAGAAATGCTTGAAGATATTGCTATACTTACAGGTGGTGTTGTGATTTCAGAAGAAAAAGGATATAAATTGGAAGATGCGAGCTTGGAAATGTTAGGTTCTGCTGATAAGATAACCATAGATAAGGACAATACTACAATTGTTTCTGGTAAAGGAGAAAAAGCATTAATTGAAACAAGAGTTAATCAAATAAAATCTCAAATTGAAAAAACAACTTCTGATTATGATAGAGAAAAACTTCAAGAACGTCTTGCAAAATTGGCAGGAGGAGTTGCAGTAATTTATGTTGGAGCAGCTTCAGAAGTTGAGATGAAAGAAAAGAAAGACCGTTTTGATGATGCACTCCATGCAACAAGAGCTGCAATAGAAGAAGGTATTATTCCTGGTGGTGGAGTAGGATATATTCGTTCTATAAAATCCTTAGACAAACTAAAAGGAGAGAATGAAGATGAAGAAACAGGTATTCAAATAATTCGTCGTGCATTAGAAGAGCCTCTTCGTCAAATTGTTGAAAATGCAGGTTTGGAAGGAAGCGTTATTGTAAATAAGGTTAAAGAACTGAAAGGAGATAATGGCTTTAACGCAAGAACAGAAGTTTTTGAAGACCTTCACAAATCAGGAGTTATTGACCCAACAAAGGTTTCAAGAGTTGCTCTTGAGAATGCTGCATCAATTGCAAGTATGATTCTTACTACTGAATGTGTTCTTTCAGAAATTAAGGAAGAAACACCTCAAATGCCTGCTGCCCCAGGAATGGGAGGCATGGGAGGAATGTATTAACAATAACTTTTCATAATAATAATTTTGACCCCCTTTTATTTATTAAAGGGGGTTTTTGCATTATGGAGAAAAAACAATATCTTTGCAAATTAAATAAAAAAATAATACTATGATACAAAGAATTCAAACCTTATGGTTGTTTTTTATAGTTCTACTATCAGTTGCAACCTTTTTCTTTCCAATTGTTGATTTTACTTTTGAAGTTAAATCAATGCAGACAACGCAATACTATGGTTTATTACCACAACCTTCACATGAGGATAGCGAGCAATTTATACAGCTCACACCCGCTTGGAGTTTGATTTTTATGCAAATAGGAGTTGCTCTAATAGCAATTATTTCAATATTCCTATATAAAAACAGAGCTTTGCAAGTTAAGTTTGTTGCAGGAGGATTATTATTCTTAACAATTTACTTGGCATTTCTTTTATTTGTCAAGATAGATGGTATTGAAAAAGGGATAACTCAAATGTATTCCACACCAATTGTTTCATATAATAAAATAGCTATTAGTTTTCCGATTTTACAGATTCTTCTTTTTATTTTAGCTCAGAGAGCAATTAGAAAAGATGAAAGGATAGTACGTTCGTCGGATAGGCTAAGATAAAAATAATTTTGAAAAATATTTGGTAGTATTTCTAATTATTGTATCTTTGCACCCTCAAATTAATATATGTCTTTAAAGACTTATAGGTCCCATAGCTCAGCTGGTTAGAGCACCTGACTCATAATCAGGGGGTCCTTGGTTCGAGCCCAAGTGGGACCACATTATTAAAGAAGACCTTTTTACTAAAGGTCTTTTTTCTTTATTATTACCAAGTAATGAAAAAAGTAATTGTTTCTGTAAGTAATGATTTAGTAACTGATAATAGAGTTGATAAGACTTGTAATTCTCTTGTTGAAGCAGGTTATAATGTTCATTTAATAGGACGATTGAAAAGGAATAGTCCTCCAATGAATAAAAGAAAATACTCTTACTCAAGATTGCATCTTTGCTTTTATTCGAGTTTCTTTTTCTATGCAGATTTCAATATTAGGCTATTTTTAAAACTTCTTTTCTCTAAAATTGATATTCTTTGGGCTAATGACCTGGATACTCTTTTGGCAAATTATTTAATTTCAAAAATAAGAAATAAACCTTTAGTCTTTGATTCTCACGAGCATTTTACGGAGGTTCCAGAATTAAAATATAATCGCTTTGCTAAGTGGTTTTGGAAAAGGATTGAACGGAGAATACTTCCTAATCTTAAAAATGTAATAACAGTTTGTAATCCTATTGCTGATTATTTTAAAAAAGAGTATGGGGTTGATGCATTTATTGTAAGGAATTTTCCCAAAGCTGATAGTATTAAAAAGGTAAAGACAAAAGAAGATTTGAATATGCCTGATAAGCCAATTCTTGTTTGGCAGGGAGGAGGCTGTAATATTGAAAGAGGAATGGAGGAATTGGTAGAGAGCATGCAATGGGTGGATGCTTATTTATATGTTATTGGAGATGGAGATGTTTATGATAAATTAAAAACATTGGCAGTTGAGTTTGGAGTTAGAAATAAAATATCCTTTGTTCCAAGGATACCTTTTGATGATATGATGCAATACACTTTCAATGCAGATATAGGTCTTTCATTGGATAAGGATACTAACCAAAACTATGCAATGAGCCTTCCCAACAAGCTTTTTGAATACATTCATGCAGAAATCCCAATAATAATTACCCCATTAAGTGAAATAAAACATATACTTGAAGCGTTTAATATTTGTGATTTTTTGAATAATCATAATCCAAAGAATATTGCTGAACAGATTAATTCTCTTTTAAATGATAAAGAAAGAAGAGATTTATATGTTGAAAATTGCAAAAAAGCAAAGCAGCAATTTTGCTGGGAAGAAGAACAAAAAAAGATATTAGACTTATTAAACGAGATTTAAGATGTTATCAATATTAATTCCAACATATAATTTTGATTGCTCAAAGTTATGTCAAAATCTTCATGAGCAAGCCACAATAATTGGTGAGGAGTTTGAAATATTGGTCTATGATGATTTTTCATCAAAAAAATACCAAGAGAATAGAGATTTGGCTCTTTTAGATAATGTTACTTATAAAGAGCTTGCACGAAATTATGGACGTGCTGCAATAAGAAATCTTATGGCTAATGATGCAAAGGGAGAATATCTTTTGTTTTTGGATTGTGATGGGGCAATAGCATCAAGTCAATATCTTCATTTATATCATAAGTTTAAGGATGAGGCAGATGTTATTTGTGGAGGTAGAATTTATCATGAAAAGGAGAAAATAAAGAAAAATTATTATTTACATTGGCTCTATGGTGTAAAAAGAGAATCAAAGTGTAATAGGTCTGACGCAAAAACTTTTATGACTAATAACTTCTTAATAAAAAAGGAAGTTTTTAATACTATTCAGTTTGACCAAACCATGCTTGGCTACGGACATGAAGATACTGCTTTTGGAATAGAGTTAAAGAAAAAAGGCTTTAAACTAAAGGTTATATGCAATCCCATAATACATATTGACCTTTATGAAGCAACAGATTTTATTAATAATTCTCGTAATGCTATCCGAAATCTTGTTGATATTGTCTTAAATACAGAAGATGTTAAAGATTTAGAAGATGTAAAGATTATAAGAACATATTATTGTTTGAAAAAATATAAACTAAATGGGCTTGTAATCTTCTTTTACAAACGATTCAAAAAATTGATAGAGAAAAATTTAAAAGGAAAGTATCCAAGTTTATTTCTTTTTGATTTTTATAAATTAGGCTATTTCTCTCTTATAAAGAAAGAAGGTAAAAAGAAACTAATGGAAAGTGAAGATTTTTGCTTTTGATAAAAAGTCTTGTTTTTATTTCCCCCTACTTAATTCTATTTATCTCCTAGAAAAATAAAATTATCTAGGAGATAAATTTATTTATCCGCCGTCTTTTTTTATTTAAGTCAAGTTTTTTTTGAAATAAGCTTAGCTTATTTTAGGCTATGATTTTTCCATCTTCACAGCAAATCACTCTTGAACGAAACTTCTCTATTACAAGATAATCATGAGTAACCATAAGAATGGTTGTTTTGTGTTGTTGATTGATTTTCATTAAGAGTTTTACAATTTCCTCAGAAGTAATAGGGTCAAGGTTTCCTGTTGGTTCATCTGCAACGATTAGTTTTGGTTGGTTAACAATAGCTCTTGCAATAGCAACTCTTTGCATTTCTCCTTCGCTCAAATTATATGGCATTTCACTTTCTCTATTTGCCATGCCAACATCTTCCAAAGCCAAAGTTACTTTCTCTTTGATTTCTTGGGAGTCTTTCATTCCAATTGATTTAAGTACGAAAGCAATATTTTCAAAAACATTTCTATCTTGAAGGAGTTGGAAGTCTTGAAATACAATACCTAGCTTTCGTCTAAGCATAGGGATATTTTTCTTTTTTAGATTATTTAGAGTAAAACCACAAACTTCCCCTTCGCCAACACTTAAAGGCAGTTCTGCGTAAATGGTTTTTAACAGAGTGCTTTTACCTGTTCCTGTTTTACCAATTATATAAACAAACTCACCTTCCTCAATAGTTAAATTGACATTGCTTAATACCATTTTCCCCTGTGAAAGAGTGGCATCTGTGAATTTAATAATTGGTTTGGTTTGTTCTTCTATTGTGCTAATTTCATCTGACATAATCTTTTCTTTTTCATTGTTTTTATTCTTCTTTTAGTTATATATGAAAGCGAGATAACATATAACACAAACATTACTACTAAAAGAGGAATAAATATATTATCGGTAAATATTGTTGCAAGAAATATTCCTATAATTGAGGTTATTATAGAGAAAGTAAGGGTTGTTAATGTGCTTGTTTTATGTGAAGCTCCCGTACGAATCAGGAAATGATGAATATGAGACTTATCAGGAGAAAAAGGAGATTTCTTTTTACAAACTCTTGCAGAAAAAACTCTTAGAGTATCAGCAAGAGGAATGAAAAACAAAGAAACAACAACTCCAATTTTAGATTTTATTTCAAATCCAAATAAGGTAAAATTGCTTATGTTTTCTCCATTAAATTTTATTGCAATAACTATAGTGCAAGCAATAATTGTTCCTATTGAAATTGAGCCAGTGTCTCCCATAAAAACTCTTGAAGGCTCCCAATTATAATAAAGGAAAGCTAATAAACCTCCAATAATACTTATACAAATAATTGCCCAGAAATATGGGTTGTGGAAAATATTTGAAGTGTTATAATTTCCTAAAAAGAAGAAAAATAGAAATAAAGGGATAAAAACATTTAATGCTTGAGTTCCAGCTTGACCATCGATTCCATCAATTAGATTATATGTATTGAGAATAACAACGAAGAAAAATATGGTAATAGTGTAACTTAGCCAAACAGGTAGTTCATATATACCCATAAAACCATAAAGACTATCTATTTTAAGACCCATTCTACAAATAAATAAAATTGCAATAATTTCAAGTACTAATTTATTTTTTGCAGTTAAAGAGTTCATATCGTCTCTAACCCCCACAACAATAATACAGCCAAGTAAAATAATAAACGTTAGTGCATTGTCAATATATTCTTTTGGTATATAAGACAAGGCTAAGATATAGGAAGCGACGAATCCAAGAAATATTATAAAACCACCAATATTAACCTTAATTCCTTTGTGAATTTTTCTGCCTCCAGACCTGTCTAAAACTCTGTATTTTAACATTAGTCTTATGTAATAAGGCATAAGAATAAAAACTAATAATGTGGAAACAAGAAAACAATAAATAAATATCATATAAATACCATAAAGTTTCTATAACAAACTGCAAAGATAATTAATAGAATCATTAAATTGAAAATAAATCTAAAAAATAATATCAAAAATTAATATATAAGCTACTTTCTTTTCCTGTATTCATTAATAAGTCTAAGCATGAAAGATTTTCAGTGAATTGAAACTTTTCTGAAAAACATTGGAAGTATGGTTTGAAAGAATTATTAGAATTATCTTTTTTGTCATTAACAGGAAATCTTTCTCTAAAATCATATTCCTTATCTATAACATTATATTCTTGAGAGAATAAAATATTAGTTTTAATGTCAAATTTATTGATAAAGTACTTCAATATATCCACATTGAGGTCAAAAAGTTTGTCGTATTTATCAAAAAAGAATTTTTTAATATCATCTTCAAAATACTCAAAGTAAATACTCCTGCCATAAGCAGAAGTAATAGCTCTCCATGCCCTTATGTTCCAATTTTCTTTATAGGAAATTCTGACTTCTGAAATCTTTTGCTTTGTAGAAGATGTTTTTATAATAGGTACGTTAATACTCAATACTCCATTTGCAGAAAGAATATATGTTCTATTGCGGAAAGTTTGTTTTGGGAAATTCTCACAAGCTTCAATAATAACTTTTTTGTGCTTTTGCAAATTAGCAAAATACTCAATGTTTGGAAAGAAAAATGCAGGAAATATAGGTGTTATGTTATTTTCCAAAAGTAATAGATGCTAATTTTTCATCAATAAAATAAAAGTCTATGCTATGGTTTTCAAAAGAAAGTCTCTCTTCTCCCCATTCTTCCTTTTCCTTGGTTCCATTGAGAATATTGTTTTTGCTCATCAAGTTTTCAATCTCTTTTGAAGAAAGTCCCAATACCTTTTCTCCAAATAAGGTTGTTTTACCACTATCAATATCAATGCAAGTCAATTTACAAGAAACATTATTTTCAAAAAACAAACTCAACCCTAAATTATCATAATGAAGAATTGTGGTTGGAAAATCAATGTCTTCTCCAATATTTTCAACTTCTGTTGGAGAGCCTAATAATTCGATGGTTTGGTCAATTGAAGAATCAAAATTTAAATCTCCAATACCTTTTTTTAAGTGTATTTCTAATTCCATACTAATTTCCTTTAAATAATTTTTGCAATAATATAGAATAATTATTATTGGAACAAGTTTTTCTTTAAAATATTTACTGTGTATTATAAAGCTAATAAATTATCTTATTGATAAAAAGAACTTTATCTAAAAAGATGATTAAAATAATTAGAAAACATTTGCCAGTAATAAAAAAAGGACTACCTTTGCACTTCCAAATCAAAACGACTAAGTAGCTCAGTCGGTAGAGCACATCCCTTTTAAGGATGGGGTCCTGGGTTCGAATCCCAGCTTAGTCACAAAGATATAATAACTTTTTTACGCCATTAGCTTTGTGATAAAGCAGATGGCGTTTTTTTATTATAATACACAAAAAAGTATATTTGGTTTTTCTGTAAATAAACTTAGTTTATAATCCCAAAGACTAAGTTTAAATGAGAATTAGTTAAGTTTTGTATTTAATGCAATTATTTTTTCTTGTCTTTGAAACATTAATTATTATATTTGCAAAATGATTTCTTGATAATTAATTCAATATTAAAATGAAAAAAATATACTTTTTTTTAGTGATTTGTTTCCTTTCTCTACAAATCAACGCTCAGACAGATTCCATAGATGTTTTACATTACGACATTAATTTGGATATTAACAATATTATAAAAAATAGACATAAAGGATATTGTACGGTAAGGGTAAAAGTTAATAATCCTATCAATAGAATTATTAAATTAAGCTTATTAAATCACGATGTTGATTCGGTATATGTTAATGGTATGCCTGCGATTTATTCTTATCTTTCTCCCAATTTGAATATTTCTTTGCCTCCATACGTTCAAAACAATGAAGAGGTTGAGGTTTGTGTTTGGTATAGCGGTTCTCAAGTAATTGAAATTTATGGCTGGGGAGGTATGCACTATAATCCAAAT
Organism: uncultured Bacteroidaceae bacterium; assembly: GCA_964346795.1. GTDB lineage: Bacteria > Bacteroidota > Bacteroidia > Bacteroidales > P3 > UBA10566. The sequence goes on along the minus strand of CAYFWD010000001.1, from coordinate 46,958 downwards.
ATTATATACTCCTTAAATGTAGCAATAATGGAGCCTCAACATTCTTTTGCAAGAAGTTGGTTTCCTGCTCAAGATTATTTTAGTGATAAGGCCACCTTTAATCTTAATATTACCACTCAAAGTTCAAGAAAAGCTATTTGTGGAGGAATTTTGGATAGTATTTCTGTGGTTTCCGACTCTTCTTCTTCGTGGCATTGGAGAATACCTCAAACAATTGCTCCTTATTTGGTTGCTGTAACAATTGCAGATTATTGTTTGCTTGAAGATACTTTGCAGGGTATTGTTAAGGATTTTCCATTACATATATATTGTTTTCCTGCAGATAGTTCAGCAGTTAGAGGTAAGGTAGGTTTAATAAAAGATGCTTTTCATGCTTTGGAAAACAAGTTTGGAGAATTTAGGTTCAATAGGGTTGGATATTGTGTTACTCCTTTAGGAAGTATGGAGCATGTTGATAATATTTCTTTAGCTCATACTGCTGCAATTGGTCAGGGTGATGCAAATAATAGTAATATTGTTCATGAGTTGGGTCATAGTTGGTTTGGTAATTTTATGGGTGGAGAGTGTGAACTTGATATGTGGATTAAGGAAGGTTGGACTTCTTGGTCAGAAAACATTTCTTTTGAAGGACATTATGGAAAGGAACATGCAAAGAATTATTTTAGAAATAATATGGAAATGGTGCTAAATAAATTACCGAGAGAAGAAGGATATAGAATATTGTATGGAGTAACAGGTGCTGATGTTTATTCTACAACAACATATAGGAAAGGTGCTGCTGTTGTTCACACTCTCAAAGGATATTTAGGAGATAGTATTTTTTATCCAGCTGTTCGTTCAATGCTAAATAACTATGCTTATGGAATAATAAATACTTTTCAGATGAGAGACTATTTGTCTTCTGTAACTAATATTGATTTGAATGATTTCTTTAATTTCTATGTTTTGGATAGTGGATATAATCATTATTCAATTGTAAGTAAGTCTTTTAACGGAAATGTTGCAACAATAAAAATTAATCAGAGAACAATAGCAAATCTTAATGAAGGTTGTAATACAAGCAGGGTGCCTGTAACTTTTATAGATGCTAACTGGAATAAAGAAAAAAGGATAATAGAGTTTAGTGGTTTGTCTACAACTCAAAATATAAATCTAAGTATTAATCCAATTAATTGTTTTATTGATTTGGAAGAAGAGATTGCAGATGCAACAATTGATAATTATAAAATCATAGAGGGAATAGGAAGACAAAATTTTCCTAATACATATTTCTATGCAAATATTAAGAACAACCCTGATTCAATCTTTCTTAGAACAACCCTTCATTGGGTAGGTAATGAAGAGGAAAAACCTCTGCCTAATGGTATTCAAAGAATAAGTCAAAAACATTATTGGACAATAGAAGGAGAGGGTTTGGAGAATTGTGAAATAGAGAGTAATTTCTATTTTAAGTTTCTTGCAGGTAATAATGATTTTGATAAAGACTTAATAAGTAAATACTCATCTTTAGACTCTTTAATTCTCCTTTATAGACCTAATCAAGAAGCAGATTGGATTGCTGTAAAAACTACAAAACCTAATAATTCTGAAGGCTATTTGACTCTAAATTCTCTTTGGAAAGGAGATTATATTATGGGAATAGGAGATGTGAGTATAATAGATTTATCTAATATTGAACAAATCTCTCCAAAAATAAAGGTTTACCCTAATCCTGCAAAAGAAAGTATAAATATTAATTTTAGCAAACTTAATCAGGATTATGATTTATTTATTTCTGATAATAGTGGAAAAATACTTTATTCCGATAAGGTAAAGAAAGGTATTAATCAAATAAAAATTGAAAATAATTTATCTTCTGGATTATATCTTCTAACCCTTATATCTAAAGACAAGTCTTCAACTCTTAGAGAAAAAATAATCATAATAAATTAAAAAAAACGCTACTTAGTGTTTACTTTTTTTGAAAATTAGGTGTTATTATGTTTGTAAAGGATTTATGAAAAAGAACGAAAGAGAATTATTAAACCTAATAAATCTTTGCAAACAGAATAACTCAAAGGCACAGAAAGAACTTTTTAATCGCTACAAAAACCAAATGTTTGCATTATGTGTACGATATTCAAAGAGTAGTTCTGAAGCAGAGGATATGTTAATGCAAGGATGGTTGAGGGTTTTTAATAATATTAATAGTTTTGAAGAACAACGTAATTTCAGTATTGGGCATTTTGAATCATGGCTTCAAAAGGTAATGATAAATAGTGCAATAAATATTTATAGGAATAATAATAAGTATAATACAATAAATGAGATAGAGGCAGAAGTAGAGAGCAATGATTTTGTGGTTTTTGAATCTGATTATATTTTTACAGAAGAAGAGTTGTTAGGTTGTATTCAGAAACTTCCAAAATCTTTACAAGTAATATTTAATCTATGTGCCATTGACCAATATAGCAATAAAGATATAAGTGAAATTTTGGGGATAAATCAAAATAGCGTTAAGAGTAATCTTTACAAGGCAAGACAAATATTGAAAGAAGAGTTAAAGAAAATAGAGAAAGCAAGAAATGAATAATATAGACAAGATATTTAGTAAACTTAAAAGCACTGAAATTAATGCTCCAGATATTTGGGGCAAGATAGAAGCCGAGCTTAAAAATCCAAGTAATATTATTAATGGTGCGAATAAAAGTACAATAGAGAAAAATATTGTAAAATCTTCATTAAATAAAAGCTTTACTTTTTCAACTACCCTTAAAACAATAGGAATTATTACAACAACTGCAATACTTGGAGTTGGAACCTACCTTATTATTGATAATTCTTCAAAAGAAATATCTCCAAAAACAAAAAATATTTCAAAGATTAATGCAAATAATTCTATAATAAATAAATCTAATACTATTAATAAGGAAGAGTACAAAAACTCTAATATTGCAAAAGATATTAATTTAGAAGTAAAGGATAATAGTAAAATAAAACAAGAAGCTAAAAATATTATTATAGAATATGAAGTTGAAGATAAACCTCATGAAATATTATCAAAAGGCAATTACATAGTAGAGCCTATTCATAATAAACCTGCAAATACTTCTGAACTTGTAATAAACAACAAGGTTGAGACTATAAGTACGGAGGAAGATAAGATTTCACCTATTGAGAATGATATTCCGAAATTTGTTGCCTCAAACCTTATTACTCCAAATGGAGACGGAATTAATGATTATTTTGTAATAAAGAATGTTGATAAATTCCCAGAAAATACTCTTGTAATTATGGATAGAAAAGGGAAAATAGTTTACAGAAAAAGTTCATACAATAATGATTTTTCTGCACATAATCTACCAATAGGGACTTATTTTTATTTATTCGAATACAGTCATTTGGGAAAGAGAATTCCTCACAAAGGGAGTATTACAGTTATTAAATAATAACTTTTTGAAACCTTTTTTGATAAAAATCTTCATGTTTTTACTTGTTTGTTGTAAAAAGTTACTAATATTGCAAATTATTTTTTGCAATAAATTATGAATCCAAAAGCAAACAAAAAAAGAATTATTATTAGTTTTAATAAACTAACATCAGAACAAATCATCAAATTTAGTGAGGCTTATCCTGAAGGATATGCTTCGTATATACAAAAAATCACCAAGCCTTCAGGAGAGAGTATTTATGTTGTTCCTTTTGAGACAGAAGACTCTATATATATGGTTAAGATTGATGTAAAGATAGACCAAAAACTAACAGATGATGAATATGATAAGGAAATTTTTAGTCAATCAAAGAGTCCCGATTTTTCTGAAGAAAATACAGAAGAAGATGATGAGGAAGAAGAAAAACCTTCAAAAGATACTTTTGTTTTAATTCATGGTGATTATTCAGATAAAATTGATGATGACGACGACGACGATGAAGAAGACGAAGAAAATTAAAATTTAAAGGATATGAATATATTTGAAAAACAAAAAGAAACTCAAGAAAAAATTAATAAAGCCGTTTCTAAGATAAAGTATTTGATTGCTGTTGGCAGTGGAAAGGGAGGAGTTGGTAAATCAACTGTAGCTGTGAATTTAGCAATATCTCTTTCTAAACTTGGATTTAAGGTAGGGTTAGCAGATGTTGATATATATGGTCCATCTATTCCAACACTTTTTAATATAGAAAATAAAGAAGTTGCAGGAAGAGAAATAGAAGGTAAAATATATCTTGAGCCTATTGAAAAGTTTGGAGTCAAACTAATGTCTATAGGTTTCTTTGTAGACACTCATAAAGCTCTTATTTGGAGAGGACCTATGGCATCAAATACAATAATTCAACTAATATCTGATACTTTATGGGAAGAGTTGGATTATTTAATCTTTGATATGCCTCCAGGAACAGGAGATATTCAAATTACTTTATCTAAAGACCTTCCTCTTTCTGGTGCAATTTTTGTTTCCACACCACAAGAGTTGGCAGTTGCTGATGTTAGAAGAGCTGTTAATATGTTTAGAAATAAAGATATTAATGTTCCAATATTAGGCTTGGTTGAGAATATGGCATATTTTACTCCAAAAGAACTGCCTGACAATAAATATTATATTTTTGGTAAGAAAGGAGTTGAAAATCTAATAGAAGAGTTAGACCTTGAATTATTAGAGCAAATTCCAATAACGGAGAATATTTCTCAAACAAATGATAATGGAAATCCAATAAGTTTGGATAATGATGCGTTAGAAACAAAAAACTTTATGAGTTTGGCAAGAAAAATAAATGATAAATTAAATAAGTAAATATTATGACACCACAAGAAAAACAAGAATTAGAAATAAAAGTTAAAGAAGTATTAAATAAGATAAGACCATATCTTCAAAATGATGGAGGAGACCTTAGATTCGTTGAATTAACCGATGATAAGGTTGTTTATGTTGAACTTCAAGGACATTGTGGAACATGCCCTCATGCTATGATGACTCTTAAACATGGAGTAGAGCAAGCAGTTATTGAAGAACTACCAGAGATAAAAGCTGTAGAAAGGTATATGTAAAATGATTTATACTAAATCAGGAGATAAAGGAACAACATCACTTGTTGGAGGAAAAAGAGTTAAGAAATACGACCTTAGAGTAGAATGTTATGGTACTATTGATGAACTTAATTCTTATATGGGTCTCATTAGAGATTTGATTATTAAAAGAGAAAGTAAATTAGGTAAAAATAAGGTAGAGACAGAAAATAACAATTATGCTAAACAACTTTTTAGGATAATTAACTCTATGTTCAATCTACAAACAATAATTGCTTCTTACCCTCAAACTAATGAAGAAGCTGACCAAAATTTTGATAGATTTTGGAAAGATTTCTCTTCTGACTTAGAATGGTTGGAGCAAAGCATAGATGATATGGAAACTCAATTGCCAAAACTAAAGAATTTTGTTCTACCAACAGGTTTTTATATTTCCTCTCATTCTCATGTTGCAAGAACCATTTGTCGTAGAGCTGAAAGACAACTAACAAGGCTTAATGATGAACATTTTATCAGTGAAAAAGCATTAGCTTATATTAATCGTCTTTCAGATTATTTGTTTTGTCTTTCTAGAATATTAATAAAGGAATATAAACACAAGGAAGTTTATCTTCAAGGTTGATTTGTTATATATTGTTATTTGTTAATAACTCTTTGTTTTTCAACTGTAAACTTCTTTGTTGTTGAAAAAAAGTATAGAAAATTTGTTTATAAGGGGAATAATACTATTTTTGCAAAAAAAATAGAGTATATATATTATAGTTTTTCATATTTAAAATATTATTAAACAATGTATTGGACATTAGAATTGGCTTCAAAATTAGAGGATGCTCCTTGGCCAGCAACAAGGGAAGAATTATTGGATTATGCTTTAAGAAGTGGAGCTCCACCTGAAGTTATTGAAAATCTTACTGAAATGGAAGATGAGGGTGAAACATATGATAGTATTGAAGAAATATGGACAGATTATCCCACAAAAGAAGATTTCTTTTTTCATGAAGATGAATATTAAAATGTTTTGTTAATAAATTTTTAGCGTTTTGAATTTTTTCAAAACGCTTTTTCTTTTTCTATTAATAATTTTTATATATTTGCATCAGTTCTTTATAGCAAAACATATTTATTATGCGAAAATATTTATTTTTATTCCTATTATTGTTTATATCCATAAACATTATGTCTCAAAACATAGGTATTGGAATGAAAGGGTTTGTTAATAGTTACCAAAATAAAAACCAATCTTCTTTCTCTCAAAGATATCCTTTGAGAAATATTGAAGGAATAGATTATTTGGCAACAATAATAAAGGTTAATGATGCTTTTCAAGACAAAGCAATAAATGAATTAGGTTGTAAAATTGGCTCAAAGATAGGAAATATTTATACAGTTTATATTCCTCTTTGTAGGGTTAATGAAGTTTTGCAGTTAGCTAATATTGTTGAAATTGAAACTTCAAGAAAAATTAATGGACCTTTATTAAATAAGGCAGTCAATGATGTAAGTGTAGACTTGGTATGGCAAGGGGTTGAATTACCTTCTGGTTATTCTGGTAAAGGAGTAATTGTTGGAGTAACTGATTGGGGATTTGACTACACACATCCAGTGTTCTATGATACCTCCATGACAAATTATAGGATATTGGCTGCTTGGGATCAATTTCGCAACCAAGGTCCTGCTCCGGAAAATTTCTTTTATGGAACGGTTTTTTATGGTCAGCAAGAATTATTACAAGCTCAAAGTGATACAAATAACATATATAATATTGGAACGCATGGAACTCACGTAAGTGGAATTGCTTCTGGAGCAGGTGCATGTACTCAGTATAGAGGGATAGCCTTTGATTCAGAACTATTAATGGCAACTTTTCTTATTGACGAATCGGCAGTTTTAGATGCTTATTCTTGGATGAGAGATGAGGCAAAGAAAAGAAATAAGCGTTTGGTAATAAATGGAAGTTGGGGCTTATATCATTTTGGAGCTATGGACGGAACATCATTATTAGACCAAGCTGTTAAACAGATGTCAGATGAGGATAGTGTTGTGTTTGTAACAAGTGGAGGAAATAACGGAAATGATAATTTCCATGTTAAAAAAATATTTACCAATAATAATGATACAATATCAACAGGTATTGGTTTTGATTTACAATCGCATAGTCCTAATTATTGGGGGCAATCTATAACAATGGCAGGAGATAGTACTAATGGTTTTTCTTCCAGAATAGAGTTTTATAATAGTTTATTTGAGTTGGTTTGTGTTACTCCTTGGCTAAATACTTTTAATAATGATATTATTAATGATACATTTGTAGTTGTTAATGGAGATAGTTTGATTTTTAGAGCTAACTCTCTATCTTCAACTTCAAGTTCTAATAGACCTACTGCTGAATGGGAAGTAAGATTATCTAATATGAATGCTAATTATTTTGTTATCCTTTCCACAACTTCTTCTCAAGGTAGTGTTCATGCATGGAATGTTGCTTGCTTGAGTACAGGAGTTGGAAATTGGGGGATAGCTTTTACACGTTATAAAGCTAACCATATTGTAGGTGATAATAACTATGGTGTTGGAGAGCCAGCTGTTGGTGATGGTATGATATCAGTTGCTGCTTATATTTCTCAGTTAAGGGGTTCGTATGATGGAGGAGCGAGAGCAAACTTTTCAAGTATTGGTCCAAGATTAGATGGAGCAGTAAAGCCAGAAATAGCAGCTCCTGGTGTAAGTGTAAAATCGTCAATTTCTTCTTTTACAACAGATACTTATCCAAGTGTTGAAAATGTTTATTTTAACGGAAGGACATATTCTTTTACTGCTTTTTCTGGAACATCAATGTCCTCTCCAATGGTTTCCGGAATAGTAGCTCTAATGTTGGAAGCAAATCCAAATTTAACTCCTTTGGAAGTAAAACAAATTTTATTAGAAACAGCACGAACTGACAACTATACAACAACTGGTGTTCCAAACTTTAGTTGGGGTTGGGGAAAGGTTTCGGCAATTGATGCAGTAAAAATGGCAGTTGATAGGATAGGTTTAGAAGAAATAAGAAAAGAGTTTTATTTTGATATTTACCCTAATCCAACAACCAATATACTTAATATTTCTTCTTCTAAAAAGGTTAATTCTATTGAAATATTTGATTTGTTGGGGAGAAAACAATATTTTTCAAAAGAAAACCCAAGACAAATTAATATTTCTTCTCTAAATAAAGGAATGTATATCCTCTCTATTAATATAGGAGGCAGAGAATTAAGACGTAAAATAATAAAAAGATAGGCTTATTAATAGTTTATATTAAAAAATATAGTAATTTTGAACTTTGAAATAAATAAGTAGAAAATAAAATTAAAAAAAAGAACAATATGAAATTTCCAGAAAATTTAAAGTATTCAAATGACCATGAATGGTTGAGAATAGAAGGCGAAGAAGCTTATGTAGGTATCACTGATTTTGCACAACATGAATTAGGAGATATAGTTTTTGTTGATGTTGATACAGAAGGAGAAACCTTAGATAAGAATGAGATTTTTGGCTCAATAGAAGCAGTAAAGACAGTTTCTGATTTAGTTATTCCTGTTTCTGCAGAAGTATTGGAGTTTAATTCAGAATTAGAATCAAATGCTGCAGCAATCAACACTGACCCATATAATTCAGGATGGATAATTAAAATAAAAATTACCAATCCTTCAGAAGTTGATGAATTAATGGATGCAGCAGCTTACACATCATTTATTGGATTATAGTTAATGATATAAATGTAACAGAAAAGATGCTTGGAAATTTTAAATTCCTTGCATCTTTTTTTATATCCCATCTTATTACAATTAGATGCAAAGAAAATTAAATATTATTATTTTTATAGTATGGGTAGCTTTAATGTTGTATGCAATTTTGGCTCCATCCAGTTCTTTGCCTAAGAGTTTTGGCTTCTTTTCCTTTATTCCTTTTTTTGATAAATTTGTTCATGCCATTATGTTTGGTGGATTTACCTTTTTGTTATTTTGGCTTATTTATCCTAAAAGGACATTATATTTTTCTTTAACTGCTGTGATTTTAATTTCAGTTTTGTTCGCTTCTTTAACCGAAATTATGCAGTATCTATTAGGTAAATATATAAATAGAACATTAGAGTTTATGGATATTATAGCTGATATTATAGGTATTATTTTAGCCATAGGTTTATGTGTTTTTATAGTTGTTAATTCAACAAAAAAGAATAAAAAGAAGATAAGTGAAAACTAAATTTTTTTATTAAAAGTCTTGCTAATAAAAAATTAATGTCTATCTTTGCAAACTCAATTAGTGAAAAATAAGAAAAAATATTAACAGGTAGGTTTAAGATATGTATTTAGAAGCTGAAAAGAAGAAAGAATTTTTTGCCCAATATGGAAAATCAGAAAAAGATACTGGTTCGGTTGAGGGGCAAATAGCAATGTTCACATACAGAATTCAACACTTAACACAACATGTTCGCAAGATGAAGAACGATAAGTTCACAGAGCGTTCATTGGTTAGATTAGTTGGAAAGAGAAGACGTTTGCTGGATTATCTAAAAGACAGAGACGTTGTTAAGTATCGTGAATTAATTAAGCAATTAGGTATTAGAAAATAATATTTCAAGTACTTACTTAATAGTCAAAAAGGCAATTAGCTTTCTAATTGCCTTTTTCTGTAATCTAATTAAGCTCCGATTAGAAAGAGGTAAAATAATAGAAAAGAAAAAGATGCAAGGAATTAAAAAAGTCTTTACAATTGAAGACGGAAGACAGATTGAAATTGAAACAGGTAAGTTAGCAAAACAAGCTGATGGTTCGGTAGTAGTAAGAATGGGTGACACAATGCTCTTGGCAACAGTTTGTGCTAAAAAAGAGGCAGGAGAGAATGTGGACTTTATGCCACTAACAGTAGAATATCAAGAAAAATATGCAGCCGTAGGACGTTTCCCTGGTGGTTTTTTCAAAAGAGAAGCACGTCCTTCAGAATATGAAATACTTATAGCTCGTTTGGTAGATAGGGCATTAAGACCATTATTCCCAGAAGATTTTCACGCAGAAGTACAAGTTCAAATAACATTAATTTCAGGAGACCAAACAACTCCTCCAGATGCTCTTGCAGCTCTTGCAGCATCATCAGCATTAGCAGTATCAGATATTCCTTTCAACGGACCAGTGTCAGAGGTTAGAGTAACTTATATTGATGGAAAATTCGTGATAAACCCTTCTATTGAAGATTTAAGAAAAGCAGAGTTAGACCTTATCGTAGCTGCAACAGAAGATAATATAATGATGGTTGAGGGAGAGATGAAAGAGGTTTCAGAAGAACTAATCTTAGAAGCATTAAAGACAGCTCATCAATCAATCAAAACACATTGCCAAGCAATAAAAGACTTGGAGCAAATGGCAAACAAAACTCAAAAAAGAGAGTATTGCCACGAAACAAATGACGAAGAACTTAAAGAAAAAATACATAATGCTACATACCAAAAATGCTACGACTTTGCAAAACAAGGAATAGCAAATAAATCTGAAAGAGCAGAAGGATTTGAAGCAATAAAACAATCTTTTATTGAAACTCTTTCAGAAGAAGAAGCATTAGAAAAAGAGTTCCTTATAAGTAAATACTTCCACGCAACCGAAAAGGAAGCAATGAGAGATATGGTTTTGAACGAGAGAACACGTTTAGACGGCAGACGCTTAGATGAAATCCGTCCAATATGGGCTGAGGTTGATTACCTTCCGACTCCTCACGGTTCTGCAATATTTACTCGTGGCGAAACACAATCCCTAACAACCTGTACACTTGGAACAAAACTTGATGAGCAAATCATTGACGGAGCAATGATTGAAGGAAAGAACCATTTTATCCTGCATTACAACTTCCCAGGCTTTGCAACAGGAGAAGTAAAAGGAAACAGAGGACTTTCAAGAAGAGAAGTAGGACACGGCAACCTTGCAATGAGAGCATTAAAACAAGTCCTTCCATCAGAAGACGAATGCCCTTACACCATAAGAATAGTTTCCGATATTTTAGAATCCAATGGCTCTTCTTCAATGGCAACAGTATGTGCAGGGACATTAGCACTTATGGACGCAGGGGTAAAAATAAAGAAACCAGTGTCAGGAATTGCTATGGGATTGATAGCAAAAGACGGAAAATGGGCAGTACTTTCCGATATATTGGGAGATGAAGACCATTTGGGAGATATGGACTTTAAGGTAACTGGAACAGTTGATGGAGCAACAGCTTGTCAAATGGATATAAAATGTGATGGACTATCCTACGAAATCCTAACCCAAGCTCTCCAACAAGCAAAAGAAGGTAGACTACACATCCTTAATATAATGAACCAAGCCCTTGCTGAGCCAAGAGAAGACTATAAACCACAAGTTCCAAGAGTAGTTCAAATTACAATACCAAAAGAATTTATTGGAGCAGTAATAGGGTCTGGTGGAAAGGTAATCCAAGAAATGCAAAAAGAAACCAATACTACAATAGTAATTGAGGAAAAGGGAGAGTTAGGAGTAATAGATATATTGTCAATAAATAAAGACGGAATAGATGCAGCCTTAGCAAAGATTAAAGCTATAATAGCTGTACCGGAAATAGGTAAAGAATACGAAGGAGAAGTAAAAAATCTTCAAACCTTTGGAGCATTTGTAGAGTTTCTTCCTGGCAAAGACGGACTATTACATATTTCAGAATTATCTTGGGATAGAGTAAATAATGTTGAAGATGTTTTGAAGGTAGGAGATAAGATAAAAGTAAAACTTACTGAAATAGATAAGAAGACAGGAAAGTTCAAATTATCACATAGAGTTCTTTTGCCAAAACCAGAAGGCTACGTTGAAAGACCTCAAAGAGAAAGACCAGAGCGTCCTAATCGTCCTAACAACAATAAAAACAACTCCGACAAACCAAGACAACAAAAGCCAGAGCGTCCCTTAGACGACGACTTCTACATCTAAAAACAAAACACAAAATAAAATACTAAAGAGAATAAGATTTATCCTTATTCTCTTTTTTTATGCCCAAGAGTAATGTGATTGAATAGAAAATAAGATAAGCTTTTAATTCTAAAACAAGATTTAAAACTAATTAGACAAGGTTTCCATTTCATAAAACTTCCTTTAAATTTAGAATAATGGCATTATGCCAGATTTAAGTCTCATTTAATTAGCTTTAAACTTAGTCTAATTAGAAGGAAATTAAGTTAAATTAGAAATAAACAGAGTTAAATTAAAAAGAGACGGACTCTAAAGAGATTTTAATGATAACCACTAACCATTAAATTAATATTAATATTAAGATAAGTTTAGATTAAAAGGTTTATTTGACGTGTTTTATTACGATTTTTGCATAGTTGATTTGCATAATAATTAAAGATAAGATTAGTCTATGAATACAGAAAATAGTGATATGATTTATAGGATTGGGCTTTGCAATGATAGTTTTCCTCCTATAATGGACGGTGTTGCTCTTACGGTCTATAATTATGCTTATTGGTTAAGCAAGAAAGCAGATGAGGTTATGGTTATTACGCCAAACTCATATCAAACACAAAAAGAGATTGAAGATTTCCAGGTTTTGAACTATCCTTCTTTGCCGATACCTATGAGAAAGCCATATAGATTGGGGCTTCCTTACTTAGATATTTCGCTTATATACAAGTTGGTTTACAAAACTCCTTTTAATATAATACATTCTCATAGTCCATTTTCTTCAGGACAAATAGGAAAAAGGATTTCTAAATATCAAAACATTCCTCATATAGCAACTTTTCATTCAAAGTTTAGAGATGATTTTATCCAGTCTTTTAAGTCCGAAAAGATTGCTGACCTTCTTATAAAGAAAATAATAGATTTCTATAATTCTGTTGATGAGGTTTGGATACCACAGGCTTTTGTGGAAGATACAATTAGGGAGTATGGCTACAAGGGAAGGGTTGAGGTGGTTGATAATGGTACGGATTTCTTTACAGAGAAGAAGGATATTGATTTAGTAAAGTTTAAGGCAAAGAAAAAGCTCAATATTGAGAAAGGTGAGTTATGTTTGCTGTTTGTTGGGCAACATATTTGGGAAAAGAACACTGCAATGATTATTGAGGCTTTGGATATTGCAAGAGATATTCCTTATAAGATGTTTTTTGTTGGTATTGGTTATGCGGCAAATCAAATGAAAAGAATGGTTGAGGAAAGGAAGTTGGAGGGTAAGGTAAGTTTTGTTGGAGGGGTTTATGACAGGGAAAAGATGAAGGAATATTATGCTGCAAGTGATTTATTTGTTTTCCCTTCTTTGTATGATAATGCTCCTCTTGTTGTTAGAGAGGCTGCGGCATTGCACAGTCCTTCAATTTTGGTAGAAGGCTCAACTGCATCGGAGGTTATTCAAAACAATATAAATGGATTTTTAATAGAAAATTCGCCTAAAAGTTTAGCTGCTAAGATAAGGTGTGCTTATAATAATCCAGAGCTTGTAAAACAGAATGGGCTAAATGCATCAATAAGCATTAGTCGCTCTTGGGAGGATATTAGTTTGGAGGTATTGGACAGGTATAATCATCTAATTATGCGTAAGTCAAATGAAGATAAAACCATAGGAAGAGATTATAGTCTTTATCCTTTCTAAAAAGAGTCTTGTATATTATTTACATAATAATAAGTACTTAAAAATAGCTTCTAAAACAGATAAAAAGAATATATTAATTGCTGCGTAAAGGAATATTAAGTACTTTTGTAGATTGAAAATGTAGTTTATTATGTTTGTTAAGACCTTTAAGAAGAACTATACAATGCAGCTAATCTTAATTATAATAGTGCCTCTACTATTATGGATTCCTGCTTTTATATCTTCTCCAGAGGCTATAAAGACAGATTATGATGCTCCTCTATATTCCTTAATCTACAATGCTCTTTCTCCCAACAAAATCCTAAGTACAATTATTGCTTTTCTATTAGTTATTATTCAAGGTGTAATAATAAATAGTCTGTTTTTTCAAAATCAACTCTCTTCAAGGAATACTCTTTTGCCTGCCTTTATCTATATTTTACTGCTTAGCACTAACTACTATTCAATGACAATTAATCCTGCCTTAATTGTTAATACTTTTGTGATAGTTAGTATTTACTTTCTCTTCAAATGCTTTGACAAAAATGAGGGTTTAGATGAAATCTTTAACGCTTCCTTATTTGTTTCTCTCTCGTTTCTTTCCTACACGCCTTCAATACTTCTTCTTATATGGATAGTACTAACCCTTCTTAACTATAGGTTTTACAGGTGGAGATATTGGTTGATTAGTTTCTTCGGCTTTCTAATACCTATAATCTTCCTGTTGGTTTATTATTTCATAACAAACACCTTGCAGGATGCCATAAACAAATATATTTATAGTGTTGACCTTTTACCTAATTTATTTGTTACCCTTGAACCAATAGAAATAATATTTTATATAACAATAGGTATATTTGCATTATTTTCACTCATTAGCACAATTTCAACCAAGGGAGATTGCAATATCAATTACAGAAAAAAGACCAATGTAATAACAATACTTTTCTTTATACTAATCCTTATTGCACTTTATTGCATAGGGAAATGCTTTATAATAACTTTCATAGCTCTTCCACTATCTTATTTGTTTTTCAATTTCTTTACAACAAAAAGAAAGCTTATTTATTCAAACATATACTTTACTATTCTACTCGTTTTAATCATGATAAAACTAATATTATCCCTATAAGAATAAAGAAGAATTAATCTAATTGAGAGTTTTTTCGTACATTTGCACAAAATAAAAAATAAAACAAAATGAAAATAGGAGTTGTTATCTTTCCTGGTTCAAACTGTGACCACGATATTATATATGTTTTTCACAATCTCTTAGGGCAAGAAGTTGTGGAACTATGGCATAAAACAAATGACATAAAGGGCTGTGATTTGATTGTTCTCCCTGGAGGTTTTTCTTATGGGGATTATCTTAGAAGTGGAGCAATTGCTCGTTTTTCTCCAATAATGAAGAATGTTATTGAGTTTGCTAACAAAGGAGGTTATGTTATAGGAATTTGCAACGGCTTCCAAGTTCTTACAGAATCAAAGCTTTTAGATGGAGCACTTAGACACAACAACACACAAAAGTTTATCTGTAAAAACCAGTTTATAACCCCTCAAACAAATAATACTATCTTCACTAAAGAAGCAAATATAGGGCAAGCATATAATATTCCTATCGCTCATGGAGAAGGAAATTTTTATGCAAGTGAAGATACCTTGAAGAGATTAAACGATAATGACCAAATACTTTTCCGTTATTGTGATGAGAAAGGGAATATTACCCCTGAGTCTAATCCTAATGGTTCATTAGAAAATATTGCAGGAATTACCAATAAAACAAGAAATGTGTTTGGAATGATGCCTCACCCCGAAAGAACTTCCGATAAGGAATTAGGAAATATTGACGGAAAGATTTTCTTTGAAAGCATATTAAAACATATTAAGTAATTCAAAGAATTGCTACTACCATTTTTTCAATCATCTCAAACCATTGAGTGTGGAGTTGATGAGGCAGGAAGAGGCTGCCTTAGTGGGGGAGTATTTGCAGCAGCAGTAATTTTTCCAAAAGACTTTCAAAATGATATTCTCAATGACTCAAAACAATTAAATGCTAAGCAAAGAAAAGTCTTAAGAGAGATAATTGAAAAAGAAGCCTTAGCTTATGGAGTTGGCTTTGTCTCAAATGAAGAAATAGATGAGATAAACATTCTTAACGCTTCCTTTTTGGCAATGACACGTGCCATTGAGAAAATAAAAATACCAATAGAACTCCTTCTTATTGACGGAAATCGTTTCCGCTCTAAATTAACCATACCTTATAAATGTATAGTAAAAGGAGATGCGAAATACCAATCAATAGCAGCAGCCTCAATTCTTGCCAAGACTTATAGAGATGAATACATGGAAGCCTTAGCAAAAGAATACCCAGAGTATAACTGGCAAAAGAATAAAGGTTATCCAACAAAAGAACATAGAGAAGCTATAAGACAATTCGGCATAACCCCCCACCACCGCAAAACCTTTAACCTTATGGGAGAGTTGTCTTTATTCTCTTTGGATTAAGTCTTTGTAATATAATTTACCAACCATCTTGTTCTAAAACCCATTGAGCGTCTTGACGAAGTTGCCTTTTAATGCTTATATTAGACATCTTTGCCTTTTCCTTGACTTTATCATACCACAAAGTGTCATTCATTATTCTCTTTTGGGTTTTGTTAATAGCTTCTATATACTCTTTTGAAAATTCTTCTTCTGTTATTTCCCATTTAGAAATAGGGGTTTTAATAAGATTTGAAGGTATTTGTCTAATTTTTCCATTAAGAGGTATTTCAATAAGATTGTTTGGAATAATATCTTTTTGCTTTGGAGGTAATGAGTCTCCTCTGATTTGTGTAAGAAGAAGTTTGGAGTGGTTGAGGTATTGGTTTTGTCCAAAATACACAACCCACAATTTAGTAGTGTCGTTATTATAGTCAATGTAAAAATCTCTATAAGTATCGTAAATATCTACATTCTTTTTAGATGTTTTATAAACATAATCTTTCCACTTAAACCCTTGAGTTGTTACCCATTTTCCAAGTTGAGAAGTTGTTTGATGGGCTTCTTCAAGGCAAAATATTTGATTTTCCTGATTAATAATATTTTCTTTAAATAGTTTTCTTACTAAGCTTAAGCGTTCGGTTGAAAGCTTCAAATCATTTCCAATAGCATTATTTTGTCTTTGGCTTTGAAAAGCAGTTATAAAAATAAATATTGAAAGGATTATAATATAAGTTTGCTTTAAGAAAGGGTATTTTTCTAATGAGTTTTTAATTAATAGTAGTATTGCAATAAAACTAATAGAATATGCAAAGAAAGAGAAAAAAGTTGGGACGTAGTTTTTTAGTCCTTGAAGATAATATTTCTTTGTAACAGCAATAAAAACTTGAGGTAAAAGAGCAAAAACTATTCCTAATAGAAATATTATAATTAGTGTTTTAGGTTTAATTTTTGTATTCCCATTAAGAGAAATATAAGTAAGAACAGCTATTAGAAGAGAAGAAATAAAGAAAAGTATGTTTGTTGTAGAAAACAAAGGAGTCGTTATTAAACCTTTATAGTCAACATACACTTGAAGTGGTAAAGCATAGAGAGTTAGTTTTAAGATAGTTTTTAATGTCCCTAATAAAGTTAGATTTTCTGCTATTTGTAATCCTGAATATTGAGGAGGATAGAAATGTTTAAATCCAAAGTATGCTATCAAATAAATTGTTACAAATATTAAATACGGTAATAAGTCCATAAAAACTAAAGACAGAGTTTGCTTGAAAGATTTACTTTTATTTCCTCTTTTCCATAGGGCAAGAATAGGAAATACAAGGTAGTAAATTAGAAATGTTTCATAGTAAAGACTTGCAAAAAACATTAGAAAAGAAGAAAGAAAAAGGTAGAACTTTTTATTGGAATTGTAGTAGGAGAGCATCAAAGAAAATGAGAATAATATTAAAGCAAGAGCAGAAGTAAAGTAGAAAGGATAGGAAGTTGTTGAAGAGTGAAAACCCATTATTTGAAAAGTTGCTATAAGTAGTAGTGCAGAAAAAAGGGTAATATTGGAGTTGTTGAAAAGCTTATTAATAAATTGTACAAAGGCAATAAAACATAAAGCAATTGGAAGTATTAAAAGTGTGGAAAAATAAATTGGAGAATCTATTAAATAAGGTAAAGCATATATCCAGCGAGTAATAAAGAAATA
The DNA here is from genome assembly GCA_964346795.1 of uncultured Bacteroidaceae bacterium. Classification (GTDB taxonomy): domain Bacteria; phylum Bacteroidota; class Bacteroidia; order Bacteroidales; family P3; genus UBA10566. Next base: position 29,181 of record CAYFWD010000001.1, on the reverse strand, counting down.
GAACCTTCCATGCAAATAAGGCAGGTCTCCAACAACTTCATTCCATCGCCCAGAAGTACAGATAACAAATAAATCTATATCATCTCCAACGGTAAAACCAATCTTAGTTAAAGGATATAGGGCAATAATATAAATTAAAAACAGGAAGAAATTTATTATTTTTTTTCCCTGCTTTTGCTCTAATGTTTTAAATCTCATATATTATCAATTATTTTGAATTTTGTTTTTGTCTTCTTCTAAACTCCGAAATAATTATTCCCGTTGCAATACTTGCGTTTAGTGATTCAGCTCCTTTAGAGAAATTAGGTATGGTTATAGGGCTGTTTATTAGCTCTAGAATATCTTTACTTATTCCGTGAGATTCGCTTCCGATTATAACTATTCCGTGATTTTGAATATTCGCTTGATATATATTATCTCCTTTTTCAACAATAGCTCCATAAATAGGATAGTTATTTGGAAGGCTTTGAAGGAAAAGAGAAAGGTTAGTATAGGTTAGGTTTACTCTAAACAAAGAACCCATTGTTGATTGAATAACCTTTGAGTTAAATTGGTCAACAGTGTTTTCAGAACAAATTATATCTTCTATTCCAAACCAGTCAGCAATTCGGATAATTGTCCCTAAATTTCCAGGGTCATTAATATTATCTAAAACAATAATCAATCTGTCTTTTAGGATGATTTCTTTTGAAGGAGGCATCTTTACAATAGCCAAAACTTGATTAGGAGTTGTGAAAGAACTTATCTTTTTTAACTCCTCTTCCGTAATTTCAATTATGTTATTTGTTTTTTTTAATGTTTTACTTGAATTGTTCTCTATCCATTGCTTTAAGCCAAATATCTTTTCTATCTCAAAGCAAGAGTGAAGAAGCTCTTCAACCATCTTCACTCCCTCAACAACAAAAACCTTGTCTTGATTTCTATGTTTTGCTTCTTTGAGAGAAGATATTCTCTTTATCTCTGCTTTTGACAACATCTCTTTTTTTAATTAGTTTTGCAAAAATAAATCTTTTTTATTCAACTTGCTTTTATTTAGGGATAAAAAAAGACCTTTGGAGGTTTTCCAAAGGTCCAAATATAATATTTGAATTTAGTTATTACTCTGCTACAACTTCAAATTCAATTTCTGCTTTAAGGTCTTTATAAGCTGAAATAGTTGCCTTGTAAGTTCCAAGAGTTTTTATTGTATCTCCCTTAATAGTAATTCTCTTTCTGTCAACTTCAATATCAAACTGTTCTTTAATAGAATCAGCAATTTGAATTGCATTTACAGAACCAAATATCTTACCATTTTCTGATGCTTTAGCTCCAATCTTCAATCCTTCAATCTTAGCATAAGCAGCAACTAAAGATTCAGCGTCTTTACGCATCTTTTCTTCCTTAAATGCTCTTTGTTTAAGATTTTCTGCAATCATTTTCTTGTTAGAAGCTGTTGCAACCATAGCATATCCTTGAGGAATTAGATAGTTGTTTGCATAACCATCTTTTACCTTTACTATGTCATCCTTGTAACCAAGGTTATTCATATCTTGTTTTAATATAACTTCCATCTATGATTTCCTCCTTAATTATTTTAATAAATCTGCAACGTAAGGCATAAGTGCCAAATGACGTGCTCTCTTAACTGCTTGTGCAACCTTCTTTTGATATTTGTTAGAAGTTCCGGTTAATCTTCTTGGAAGAAGTTTACCTTGTTCATTAACAAACTTTAAAAGGAAATCTGCATCTTTATAATCAATATACTTTATACCACTTTTCTTAAAGCGGCAGTATTTCTTTCTTTGAGTTTCAACCGTAATTGGGGTTAAATATTTTATCTCTGTTTGATTTGCCATTTTCTTTTGAATTTTTAATTAATTAATCTTCGTCCTCTTCTTCAATCTTCGGCATATCTTTAACTTTAGGCATAACAGGTTCTTGTTTTGCCATAGCTGCCTCTTGTTGTTTTCTCATTCCTCCTGAACGTTTCTTTTCGTTGTATGCAATAGCATGTTTGTCTAAAGAAACTGTTAGGAAACGAAGAAGTTTTTCATCTCTTTTGAAAGCTGTTTCAAGCTTAGCAATAACTTCGCCTTCTGCTCTAAACTCAATTAGATAATAGAATCCTGTTGATTTCTTTTGAATAGGATATGCCAATTTACGCATTCCCCAATTGTTTTCATAAACAATTTCAGCTCCACTTTCAGTCAATAATGACTGATACTTTTGTACCGTTTCCTTTATCTGTTGGTCAGATAAAACGGGAGTCATAATGAAAACGGTTTCGTACTGTCTTACCATTAATTATTTGATTTTGTATTAATAAATTATGTCTTTTCCCCTTGAAAAGAGTTTGCAAAAATACAATAATTTTCCATTCTTGCAATAATTTAATGCAAAAAAACAATATTATTTGCTTTTATTAGTATGATTTTTATATTCTTGATACCAACAAGGAGTCTTTTTACTATACTCAACAATCCAAATAAACTCATTATTTGAATTCACAGCTTTTCTTGAACTTATGCAAGAATAATCCGATTTGTCTAAAATAATACAAAGTTTAAGAGACCTATCTTCAGAATCAGAGCCATAATAAATAACTTTGTTGAAATCAATGTCAATAGAAACCTCCTTACCATCAACAACTCTCTTTATTAGTTTATTGTTAACATAAGTTTCTTTTATTGAAGTACCACCACTGCTAATGTAAGTTCCATCAGGGAAAGAATCTGATTTTTGATTAAGCTCTTCAATAGCTTGTTTATTATCTTCACTATTTTCTTTCTTAGAAAAAGAAGAAAAAGTCAAACTTGCAATTCCTATGATAAGGAATAATCTTAATTTGTAATTCATAACAATAAATATTAAATGATTAGTCTTGCAAAACTACGATTTAATTTTCTAATTACAAAATAAATAATAAAGAAAAGCATAATTGATTAGCAGTGATTTAGAAGCTGTCTGCAGAACTTGATTCTATTTCTGTAGAATTTGATTTTAATTTCCTGTAATTTGATTATAGAAAAATTAGACTTAACTTTTTTCAAAATAAGCTTAGTTTTTTTCAAAATAAACTTGACTTAAATAGAAAAAGACGGCGTATAAATAAAATTATCTCCTAGAAAAAATAAATTATCTAGGAGATAAATATTAAAAGTCGGTAATTTATTTTTTTTGGCATCTATTTATTAAAACACTACGGAAATAAATTATTTATTTCTTAGTGGTTTTTATTGGATTTGTATTAGAAATTCTTTCAAAAAATGTAGTTAAGCTAAATATAGTCCTTTCTCCCATGTCAGTTTCAATTTCATCAAAAGAAATAGTAAGATTTTTTTGCGTTAAGGTTTGTATGCTATATTTTTTAACCTCTCCTACATAAAAAATACTTAGATTGTTTCCTGTAATAGAATAAGTCATGGTGTCCTCGCCATTATATATAAATTTCCCATCAGGAGTAAAAGTTACAGCAATATAATCAGAATGTCCTATTGGAGTTAATATTGTGTCTGTACTTTCTATTTGTCCATTAACATATTCTATTTCAGTAATCTTATAACTTCCCCAAGAGCCAATAATTAATTCTTGGTTTATTGATGTTAGTTCTTGTTCATTATTACAGCTTGATGCTAAGAATATTGGGCTTATAAACATTATTGCAATAAGCCATAAGATTGGTTTTAAGAATGTTTTTTTTATGGTAAATTAAATTTTATTTTTCGTATATCAGATTCACAATGTTTTTTAAATAATTATTATTCTAAAAAGAATTTTATGGAGCAAAGATAATATTAATTTCTTTACAATATGGTTTTTGTAAAGAAAACTATATTATTAGGTTAAATTTAGAAGTTAAAGTTTCCCTATTAAAATAGGCTATGATACTAAATATAGTATATAGCCTATTTTTGTTATGATTAAAATAAATGTTTTACTTTATAATACCTATGGAACGTTGTATGAAATTGTTTAGTTCTTCGCCTTTTAGTAGTCCTTGGCTTAGCAGTGCAAGGTCTTTTAGTTGGGTGAGTATTTGGGTTTGTCTGTCCTTGTTTTCTTCCTTTAAGAGCTCACTCATTAGTGGATGGTTGATGTTTACTACTAAGTTGTAGCTGTCAGGCATTTCGCCATAGAGCGATGCCATTCCTCCTCCTTGCATCTGGCTCATCTCTTTCATTCTTCGCATAAATTCGTTTTGTGTAATGGTTAGAGGGCTGTCTGTTTGGTTTAGGCTCTCCATTATTACGGTGAATTTTTGCTTGTCTATCTGTTCTTCCACAAGTTCTTTCAATTTGTTAGTCTCTTCTTCTGATAGTATGGAAGGGATAATTTCGTCCTTAGGAATAAGCTTTTCTATAACATCGCTATCTATTCTTACGAACCTGCTGTCGCTTAGCTTTTGTTCCATAAGGTTAACAAAGTGATTGTCCAATATGCCATCCATTAGGAGTATATCGTAGCCTTTGTCTTTAGCTGATTGAATGTATGCGTATTGTGAATCAGTGTTATTGGCATATAGATAGACTAATTTCTTGTCCTTATCTGTTTGTAGTGGTTTTATCTTTTTTGTATAGTCTTCTATTGAGAAGTATTCGTTTTCTATGTTCTTAAAGAGATATATCTTTTCTGCTCTTTGATAAAACTTCTCATCGGATAGCATACCATATTCTATGAAAATCTTTATTTCGTCCCATTTCTTCTTGTATTCTTCTGGGTTGTTTTTGTAGATTTCATCTAATTTATCGGCTACTTTCTTGGTTATATGTGAAGATATTTTCTTTACATTTGAGTCTGATTGCAGGTATGAACGGCTGACATTAAGTGGTATATCAGGTGAGTCTAACACTCCACGAAGCAACATCATATAGTCTGGAACAACTCCTTCTACATTGTCGGTTATGAATACTTGATTGGAGTATAGCTGGATTTTGTCTTTATTAGGGTCAATGTTTTTCCTTACCTTAGGGAAGTAAAGTACTCCTGTAAGGTTGAATGGGTAGTCAACATTTAGGTGGATATGGAATAGTGGCTCATCAAAGTTCATAGGGTAGAGTTCCCTGTAAAAGTCTTTATAGTCTTCGTCTTTTAGCTCTGCAGGTTTCTTTTTCCATAGTGGATTTGTGTTGTTTATTATTCTTGGTCTGGTTTTTTGAACTCTTTTAGGATTTCCTTTTTCGTCCTTTTCTTCTTCAGAATCTTCCCAATAGGTCTCTTCTCCAAAGCGTATTTCAACAGGCATAAATTTGCAATACTTCTTCAATATCTCAAGTATTCTTCCTTCTTCTAAGAACTCTTTGTTTTCGGAATCTATATGCATTATTATTTCTGTGCCTCTTCCTTCTTTTTCTATCTCTTCAATAGAATATTCTGTGTTTCCATCGCACCACCAGCGAACAGCCTTGCTATCTGGAAGAAATGACAGGGTCTTAAACTCAACTTCCTTACTTACCATAAAAGAAGAGTAGAATCCAAGTCCAAAATGTCCTATGAGTTGATTTTGCTCCAGTTCGCTCTTCCCTTTAAATTTCTCAACAAATTCTTCTGCTCCTGAGAATGCAATTTCGTTAATATACTTATCAACTTCTTCCTTTGTCATACCCACGCCTCTATCAATAACGCTAAGGGTTTTCTTCTTCTTGTCAAGTTTAACTTCAATTGTTAAGTCTCCAAGTTCGCCTTTAAATTCTCCCAAAGAAGCCAATGTCTTGAGTTTTTGTGTTGCATCTACTGCATTGGCAACAATCTCTCTTAGGAAGATTTCGTGGTCTGAGTAGAGAAACTTCTTAATGATTGGGAAGATGTTTTCGGTCTTTACGTTAATTTTACCTTTCATAGTTAGTGTTCTATTTTGTTTATTTATTAATTTAGATTTTAAAGTTTTATTGTTATTCAATCAATCATTATACCAATTTATTTATTGTGTCAAATTGTCAGAAAAGGAGTGTTTTTAATTAGTGATTAAGAATAAAATTGTATCTTTGAAACCTAATTTTAATTTATATGAATATGGAATTTGTTTTGATAATTATTGCTCTTATTGCTTTAGTTTTGGTTGCTTTTATGGTCTTTTTTATTGTAAAAGGAGGAGAAAAACAGAAAAGACTAACCCAATTGGAGACTTCTTATAATATATTAGAGTCAAGTTTTAAGACCTTGGAGTCAAAGAATAATGAATTGGAATCGACTTATAATTTGGTTCAAAGGGAGAACTCTTCACTCAAAACAGAACTTGAAAATAATACAGAAAGGTTAAGGGAAGAGAAGGAGAAAATTTTAGAAATAAGTTCTCTTTTGGAACAAGAGAAGGTAAAGAACAGTCAATTATCCATAGAGAATAGTAAGTTAAAAGCTAATTATGAAGCTTTGCAGGAGAAACAGAAAGAGATTCGTAATGAGTTTGAACAACTTCAATCGGCTGCAAAATTGGAGTTTGAGAAGACAGCAAATGAAATACTTCAAGACAAGACATTAAAGTTTACGGAGGTTAATAAGGTTAATCTTGAATCTATTCTAAAGCCTTTGGACAGGAGTATAAAGGAGTTTAGGGAGAATGTAAATAAAAATCTTACAGAGGAAACAAAGCAAAGAACTTCCCTTGAAAATGAGATAAAGAAGATAATGGAGCAGACGAATTTGGTTTCGGAGCAAGCTAATAACTTAGCTTCAGCACTTAAAGGGGAGAATAAGAAAGCAGGCAATTGGGGAGAGAATGTTTTGGAAACCATACTTCAAAACACAGGTTTAATAAGGGGTGAACACTACACAACACAAGATGTACATTATAATGAAGAGGATATAAGAATTATCCCTGATGTAATTATTAATCTCCCTGACGAAAGAAAGGTTATTATTGATTCTAAGGTTTCTCTTGTTGCTTATGATAATTATTTTTCTGCAGAAACAGAAGAAGTTCAAAAGGCAGAATTAACAAAACATATACTATCTATACGTCAGCATGTAAATGAATTAAGTCAAAAGAAATATGACCAGATTAAGGGAAGTTTAGGTTTTGTTATGATGTTTGTTCCCATTGAGTCGGCATATTTGATAGCAATGCAAAACGATAGAGAGCTATGGAACTATGCTTATAATAAGAATATTGTGTTGGTTTCTTCCACAACACTTATCTCTACCCTTAGGATATTTGCAGACCTTTGGAGAACAGATAAGCTCAACAAGAATGCAGAAAAGATAATTGAAAGTAGTGGTAAGATGTATGAGAAATTTATTGGTTTCTTGGAGTCATTTGAAGAGATAGGAGATAAATTAAACAAGACACACGACACTTATAATAAGGCTTTAAATCAACTTAAAGAAGGTAGAGGAAATCTTATAAAACAAGCAAAGGATATAGAAGCATTAGGAGTTAAGACAATGAAAACCTTGCCAGAGAAGTTTGAAGACTATGATGATTAGTTATAGTTTAACTAAAAATTGAGCCGTTAGACGAGAGCGTTGCTCAATGATTAACTTTTTCCCTTTTTTTAGGTTCTTTATAGCTTCATCTGTGTAGCGGCGTATGGTTATTAGTCTTAAATTTCTATTGTATTTTACTGAATAGGCATTGGAAAATTCTGCTATTAATTTTTGAAGCAAGTCATCTTTTATTTGGTCAAAGCAAACAGAATAGCTAAGTGCTGAGTTCTGCATTAGATTTACCTTAATTCCATATCTTGCAAATAATGCAAAGATATTTGAAAGGTTTTCTTCAACAACAAAGGAAAAGTCCTTAGGATATATTGATAGAAGTGTTTGATTATCTTTGAAAATATAGCTTGGCATTAAGGGTTTGGTTTTAGCACAACAATCAATCCTTGTGCCTTCTTCATTAGGAGAAAGGAAGCTTTTTACAAATAAAGGAATAGATAGATTTTCTAGGGGTTTAAGAGTTTTTGGATGAATTACAGATGCACCATAGTAAGAAAGTTCTATTGCTTCGCTATATGGCACTTGCTCAAACTTTCTTGTATCTTCAAAATGTTTTGGGTCAGCATTTAATAAACCAGGAACATCTTTCCATATAGTAACACTATTTGCTTCTAGGCAGTATGCAAAAATAGCAGCACTAAAATCAGAGCCTTCTCTTCCAAGTGTTGTAGTGTCATTATTTGAATTTGCTCCAATAAAACCTTGAGTTATTATTGTGTCTTTTGTTTTGAATATTGGTTCAACAGAATTAATAACCTTTTCTTTTGTCTCATCCCATAATACCTTTGCTCTTCGGAAAGAGCTATCTGTTCTAATACAATCCTTAGCCAAAATAAAGCTATGCTCCAATCCAATTGAATCGAAATACTTAGATATAATAGTAGTACCAATTATCTCACCAAAGGAAACAATGGAATCATAAGTTTTGTCATAGTTTTTCTCTTTACTATATTTTAAAAGATAGCTTTCAATCTCTTTATAAGTTTTATCTAAAAACTCTTCTAAGAAAGCATTACCTTTTGGAAATAGATTATCAATTATTCCTTTGTGATAGTTCTTTGAGAACTCAATAGAAGGTGTATCAATATTGCTTTTTTCAACAAAATAATTCAAAACCTTCTCCAAGTCATTTGTAGTTTTCCCCATTGCCGAAATAACAATAAGTCTTTTTTTCTTTTGAGAAAGAATTATTGATGCTACGTTTTTTATAGCTTCAGCACTATTTACAGAAGCTCCTCCAAATTTCTCTACAAATATTTCGTTCATACATTTCACTATTTAACGGCAAAAATAATAAAAACTTTGTATATTTGCAGCTAAATTATGTTTTGTATAAAATGACTAAAAGACAAATAAGCTTTAATCCAGTGGCTCTTTGGAGTGCAAATTTCTCAACAGTATTGAGTATTTCACTTGTCCTTTTTATGGTTGGCTTTATGCTAACTTTCGTGTTTCATGCTTTTAATGCTTCACAAAGTCTTAAAGAAAATGTATCTTTTACGGTATATTTGATGGATAATATAAATGAAGAAGATGCACTTAATTTGGAGAAAGAACTAAAAAAGAACTCAAATGTAAAATCTACTGAATATGTTTCTTCTGAAAAAGCTGCTGAGATAATGAATGAAGTTATGGGAGAAAATCATCTTGAGGTTTTGGGTGCTGTTAATCCTTATGCTGCTTCAATAATTGTTAATCTTAAAGCAGAATCTCTCAATTATTCAACCATTAAACGATTTATTACAAGTCTTGAAGCAAAAGATATTGTTGACCATGTTGATTATCGACAAGACTTAGTAAAGGATATAAATAATGCAGTTTATAATGTTTCTGCTTTTGTTCTTGCTTTCATTATATGTCTTTTGATAATAGCAATAACATTAATCAATCATACAATTCGTCTTACAATTTACTCAAAACGTTTTCATATTCGTTCTATGGAACTTGTTGGTGCAAAACCTTCGTTTATTCGTAAGCCATTCCTTTTAAGGGGATTGGTGTTTGGACTAATTGGAGGATTGATTGCGAATATTCTTCTTTTTGGAATAATACTATGGGTAAGCAAAACCTTCCCTCAACTTATAATAGCAGAACATTATCCTGTTTATGGAATGATTGGACTTGCTGTTTGGGTGTTTGGAATATTATTGGCCTGCATTTCAACATTTATTTCAGTATTTAGATTTATGCATCTAAGAAACGAAAAACTATATAGATAATAAAAAGATATAAAACATAAATTAATTATGGCAAATATAAAGAAAACATCATCATCAAAACCTACAAACGCTCCAAAGGTAAATCCAAAATTTGACTTTGCTTTTGAAAGAATTAATTATATATGGATGTTAGTAGGTGTTGTACTATTAGCTCTTGGCTACATATTACTAATTGGTGGAGGCTCCGATGACCCAAATGTATTTAATTATTCATTATTTAACTCACAAAGATTAGTTGTTGCACCTATCCTTATGGTGGCAGGAATAGTTGTTGAGATTTATGCAATATTGCTTAAGCCAAAACAAAAAAATCAAGAAGAAGCTCCAAAAGAATAATCACATTACATTAGAATATAAATGAATTTATTTGAAACCATCATCATTGCTGTTGTTGAAGGCTTAACAGAGTTTTTGCCAGTAAGTTCAACAGGACATATGATAATAACACAAGCTTTTTTTGGAATAAAAAGTGATGACTTTGTGAAGTTATTTACAGTCTGCATACAGTTCGGAGCAATACTATCCGTTCTTGTTTTGTATTGGAAACGTTTTTTACAATCAATGAATTTCTACTATAAACTCTTTGTGGCTTTCATACCTGCAGCCATTATAGGATTTCTTGCAGGAGACTTCATTGACTCAATGCTTGAGAGTGTTATTGTAGTAGCTGTTATGCTTATTCTTGGAGGAATCTTTATGATGTTTTGCGATAAATGGTTCAACAAACCCCAAGAAGACCAAACTATAACCTATAAAAAAGGATTTATCATAGGACTATATCAATGTATTGCAATGATACCAGGTGTCTCTCGTTCTATGGCAACAATAGTTGGAGGTATGACACAAAAGCTTACCCGCAAGACAGCAGCAGAATTTTCTTTCTTTCTTGCAGTACCAACAATGCTTGCAGCCTCAGGATACAAACTTATGAAAGCCCTCATGACTCCTGAAGGAAAAGAATTACTTATGGACAATATGACAACCCTTATTATTGGAAACATAGTAGCATTCATCGTAGCTATGATAGCAATAAAATTCTTTATTAACTTTCTTACAAAATACGGCTTTAAGGCTTTTGGATATTATAGAATAGTAGTAGGCTTAGTGATTTTAGTACTAATTGCTTTCGGATTTGACCTTAGTGTTGCATAAACAACCCCTAACCTTAAAGATATGGACATAGAAAATGGCTCTCTAATACTAATCAACAAGCCATACACTTGGACATCATTTCAAGTTGTCAAGAAAATAAAATACAAGATAAGGCAGACTTACGGCAAAAAGATAAAAGTTGGGCATGCAGGAACACTTGACCCCTTAGCAACAGGACTATTAATAATATGTATAGGGAAATACACCAAACGAATAGAAGAGTTTCAGGCCTTGGACAAGGAATATACGGGCAGCATTACTTTGGGAGCAACAACTCCAAGCTATGACCTTGAACACCCAGTAGACCAAACCTTCCCAACAGAACATATAAAAGAAGAAATGATTTATCAAGTAGCTAAAGAAATGACAGGAAAGATAAATCAAGTACCACCAATATTTTCAGCAAAATGGGTTGATGGAAAGAGAGCTTACAAACTTGCAAGAGAGAATGCCCAACAGGAAGTAGAGCTAAAACCAAAAGAAATAGAAATAAAAGAATTTGAAATAACCAAAATAGAATTTCCAATAGTACAATTCAGAATACTTTGTTCAAAAGGAACATATATCCGTTCCATTGCAAGAGATTTTGGACTTATGCTTCAAAGTGGAGCATATCTTTCATCTCTTTGTCGCACTAGAATAGGAAACCATACCCTCAAAGACGCAATAAAGATAGAAGATATAGACCATCTCATATCCAACGCCCAATAACCCTGCCACCCAATTTTGATTGTCCCTATATAATTTAAGTACCGCAAAATAAAAATTATCTCCTAGATAAATAAATTTTTGCCCTAGATAATTTTATTTATCCGCCGTCTTTTTTTATTTAAGTCAAGTTTATTTTCAAAAAGACTAAGTTTATTTTGAAAAAAGTCAAGCTTTTTTATAATCAAGTTATAAAATAGAACATATAAATTTGTAGTTTTTCATTTTTAGAAGTTATTATTGATAAATAATGCTTTATTTGACCAAATATTTTTGAATATTTTTTATTGGGATAATATTGTTTCTTATCTTTGCAACTTTAATTTTACCAAAAACTATATTTAAATGTTGGATAAAAATACGATTATTGGATTAGTACTTATCTTTGGAGTATTTATAGGTTATGGAATACTTACTGCACCTACAGCAGAAGAAAAGGCAGCAATGAAGGCAAAGCAGGATTCCATAGTTAAAGCAAATGAAAAATTAGCACAGCATGCTAGAGCTATTCAAATACAAGACTCTTTAGCTCAACTTTCACAAGATTCTTTAGCAGTAATAAATCAAGACTCTGTTTCTCTTTCTGAGTTTGGAGCTTTTGCTGTTTGTTCTCAAGGAGAGAATGATACAATAAAAGTAAAGACCGATTTGTTTGAGATAGATTTCTCTTCCTTAGGGGCAATGGTAAGGCAGGTAACTCTTAATAATTATTTGACCTATGGCAAGGAAGAGGTTAAGCTGTTTGATAAAAACATTTATGGGTTAAATCTTTCGGTAGGACAAAATATTGTTCGTACTAAGGATTTGTATTTTGAACCGACAATTAATGATAAACCTGTATCAGGAGTTGTTGAGGTTAAGGGAGAGGATTCTGTTGTTATTGTTTTTAGAGCTAAGGTACAAGCCGACAGTTCAAAAGATGCTTCATTAGATTTTCGTTATGTAGTTAGAGGAAATGATTACAGGGTTGGATATGATATTTTGTTTAATAATTTGCAGGGTATTGTAACCGACCAAAGTACAATTGAGATGGATTGGATGTCTGATTTGAGAGTTCAAGAGAAAGATGCTAAGGTTGAGGTAAAGAACTCTTCAATATATTATCTTCTCAAAGATGAGGTAGATTATTTGAAGGAGAATGGGGTGGATGACAAGAAAGATGAGAATGGTATTCCTATTAAATGGGTGTCTTATAAGCAGCAGTTTTTCTCCACAGCTATTATAGCGACAGAAAATCCTTTTGCATCGGCATCAATGCAAACCATAACAGAAAAACGTCCTGCAAAGGATTCAACTTATTTGCGTTCAATGCAATCTTTACTAACCTTAACTTTTGATTCTGAATCACCAAAGACACAATTTAATGTGGATTTGTTTTATGGTCCAAACAAATATAGTGTTATAAGTGATTATGATATTGACATGGAAGAAATCATTCCACTTGGTTGGGGATTCTTCCTTTTACAATGGGTAAATCGTTTTGTAGTTATACCTGTGTTTGATTTTCTTTCAGGTTTTGGTTGGAATATGGGAATAGTAATCCTTGTTCTAACTATTTTAGTTAAGATTGTTCTTTTCCCTCTTTCTTATAAGTCATATTCCTCTTCTACAAAGATGAGAGTAATAGCTCCAGAGGTGCAAAAGCTCAATGAGAAATATCCAAAACAAGAACAGGCATTGGAAAAACAAAGAGCAGTAATGGCTCTTTATAAGAGAGCAGGAGTAAATCCAATGGCTGGTTGTTTGCCGGTTTTGTTGCAGTTCCCAATTCTTGTAGCAATGTTCCGTTTCTTTCCAGCTTCCATTGAGCTACGTCAAAAATCTTTCCTTTGGGCAGATGACCTTTCCAGCTATGATTCTATATTAAACCTTCCTTTTGAAATACCTTTCTATGGCTCTCATGTTTCTCTTTTCTGTTTGCTTATGACAGTAGCACAGATTTTCTACACCAGAATGACAATGAAACAACAACAGGGAACAAATCAAATGCCTGGTATGAAGGTTATGATGTATATGATGCCTATATTTATGCTATTTGTACTTAATAAGTTTTCTGCAGCACTTAATTATTACTATTTTGTTTCACTTTGTATTACCTTTATTCAAGTTTGGATAATAGGAAAAACTATTGACAAACAAAAGGTTCTTGACAGATTAAAAGCTAATCAAAACAAACCATTGAAGAAGTCAAAATGGCAAGAAAGAATGGAAGCACTTGAAAAGAGAAATCGTGCTTTGATAGAACAAAGACAGCAACAACAAAGAAAAAGAAGATAATATTTATTAATTAACAAAATCAAAAAACCAAAATGGGTATTTATTTTATTCCAATGATTGTTATCTTTATAGTTGGATATTGCTTAATAGCTTTAGAACATCCAATAAAGATTAGCAAAACTGCAACAGCTCTTTTGCTTGCAGTAATCTTATGGTCAGTTTATGCTTTAACAGGACCAGGGTTTGAGCATGAGACCATTCTTAAACATTTAGGCGATACAGCTGAAATAGTTTTCTTCCTTTTGGGAGCAATGACAATTGTAGAAATTATTGACCGTCATGAAGGATTTAGAATTATTACAGACAAAATCCACACAAAAAGTAAACGTAAATTACTTTGGGTAATAGGTATCCTTACTTTCTTTATGTCGGCAGTATTGGACAATATGACAACAGCAATTGTTATATGTGCACTTTTAAGAAAACTTATTGCTGATAAGCAAGACCGTTGGTTTTTCTGTGGTATTGTTATTCTTGCAGCAAACTCAGGAGGAGCATGGAGTCCAATAGGGGACGTTACAACTATTATGCTTTGGATAAAAGGAAATATTACAGCTTTAGAAATTATTCTTGAAACATTTATTCCTTCATTAGTATCAATGTTAGTTCCATTAATTGCAATTACCTTTATGCTTAAAGGCAAGGTTGAAAGACCTAAGGTTGAAAATGACAGCGAACTTGTAACTATTAATCCAAAACAAAGTTTATTAATACTATGTTTGGGAGTTGGCTCTTTATTATTTGTACCAGTATTCAAAACTATTACACATCTTCCTCCATATCTTGGAATATTACTTGGTTTAGGAGTACTTTGGGTAGTAACAGAAATTATGCATGCTTCAAATAAAGAGAACTATTCAAGACTTAATGTTTCTGCAATAATTACACGTGTTGATATTCCTTCCGTTCTTTTCTTCTTAGGAATATTAATGGCTGTGGCAGCATTACAAACAGCAGGGCACTTAGAACTTCTTGCAAAGTCATTAGATAAATTAGGAAATGTTTATATAATAGATATAATAATAGGTTTGGCTTCTTCTGTGATAGATAACGTTCCTCTTGTGGCAGCAGCCTTAGGAATGTATCCTGTTGTTACACCAGAACAATTAGCTAATCCAGAATTAATGGCAGGTTTATCAGAAATGGTTCAACAACAACCACATCATTTTGTTGTTGATGGAGCATTTTGGGAATTCTTAGCATACTGTGCTGGAACAGGAGGAAGTATTCTTATTATTGGTTCTGCAGCAGGAGTAGCTGTTATGGGAATGGAGAAAATAGACTTTATATGGTACTTAAAGAAGATTTCTATTTGGGCTCTTTTAGGCTATTTTGCAGGAGCAGGAGTATTCGTTATGATAAGTAAATTTATATTACACACTTAATAATTAAAAATTATGGACTATTTTATTTTAATGATTATACTATTTATTCTGGGTTATACCTTAATAGCCTTAGAACACCCAATCAAAATCAACAAATCAGCAACGGCACTTTTGCTTGCCGTGGTTCTATGGTCTGTTTTGGCATTATTTGGAGAGAAGTTTGAACACTCAGAACTAATTGCTCATCTTGGAGAAGTTTCTGAAATTGTTTTCTTCCTTTTGGGAGCAATGACAATAGTAGAGATTATAGACTCTCATCAAGGATTTAAAGTCATAACAGATAAAATAGTAACAACAAACAAAAGAAAGTTATTGTGGGTAATAAGTATTCTGACTTTCTTTATGTCTGCGGTATTAGATAATCTTACAACAGCAATTGTAATGTGTGCCCTTTTAAGAAAACTTATTGATTGTAAAGAAGACCGCTGGTTTTTCTGCGGAATGGTTATTCTTGCAGCAAACTCAGGAGGAGCATGGAGTCCAATAGGAGACGTTACAACCATTATGATATGGATAAAAGGAAATATTACTGCATTAAATATTATTTTAGAAACATTCTTGCCGTCATTAGTATCAATGCTGGTACCACTAACCATAATAACTTTTATTCTAAAAGGAGATGTCAAGCGTCCAGAAGCAGCTGAACAATCAGAAAATGATATACAAGTTTCTGCAAAGCAAAGTAGTTTAATATTTTTCTTGGGAGTAGGTTCTCTTCTTTTTGTTCCTGTTTTCAAAACCATAACACATCTTCCTCCATACTTAGGAATATTCCTTGGTCTAGGATTAATGTGGGTTGTAACAGAAATTATGCATCACTCTAATCAAAAAAACTATTCACGATTAAACGTTACTGCCATATTGTCAAAAGTTGATATATCTTCTATTTTGTTTTTTGTGGGAATACTAATGGCTGTTGCTTGCCTTCAAACAGCAGGACATTTAGACCTTCTTTCCAAGGAGTTAGATAAAATAGGTAATATATATGTAATAAATATATTAATAGGTATAATTTCAGCAATTGTAGATAACGTACCTTTAGTTGCAGCAGCCTTAGGAATGTATCCAGTTGCAGCAGCAGAAATGGTTGCAACTAATCCAGAAATGATACATTTTGCAGTTGATGGAGCGTTTTGGGAGTTCTTAGCATATTGTGCAGGAACAGGAGGAAGTCTTTTGATAATTGGTTCAGCAGCAGGAGTGGCTGTTATGGGAATGGAGAAAATAGACTTTATATGGTACTTAAAGAAGATAACTCTTTGGGCTCTTATAGGCTATTTGGCAGGAGCAGGAGTATTTATTATTATTAGTAAGTTTATCTTACACACATAAAAATCTAATAAATTAAAATAAAAATGGAGTAGGTCTTTTTTCTGATTTACTCCATTTTTTTGTTTTAATAGTTTACTAACTAAGGCTTAGAGAAAATTAGAATAAAGTTCTAAAATAGACTATATAAATATTTGTAAATCAATAATGATTTTATTCCAAAAATAAACTTAGTTCTTGGGGTAATAGGACTAAGTCCTAAGGGGTATAGGACTAAGTCATTAAGGGTATAGGACTAAGTTTTCCGATAGTAAGGACTAAGTCTAAATTGAGCATTAATCAAAATTTTGTATCTAAGTAATTTCTATTCTTAAGTAAATATGCATTAGTTTATTACTATAAAGGAGTTTATGTGTTTATTAACAGATTTTACAATTACAAAATTAGTATTTGATGCTGAGGGTATGAACATTTGATGCTGAGGGTGCGATTATTTGATGTTTGGGGTGTCAGTATCAAATGCTGGAGGTGTCAGTATCAAATGATTTTTGTTTTTGTATCAAATTCTAACATTTTAAGGGATTCAAATCATAAAAATACTGGTATGGATAGAGTTTTTTTTGAATAATATATTTTTTAGTTAGTTATTTATGTTAATTGTATTTCAAACAATATAAGGAGATAATAATAGTTATTATAGAGGTATAAAATCAAAATATTATGAATAAATATAAAAAGATTTTTGTAGCCATATTGCTTATGTTTTTTGCAATTTCTATTAATGCTCAAGAAGCAAAGCAAGTTTGGAAAAAGGCTGTTAGAGAATACTATAAACCATCGTTAAATGTTATTGATATTGATTGTTCCTTTATTATAAGAGGAGTTTATGATAAAGAGAACGGAGGTTATATTGATTCTCTTAGAGAAATAAAAGAAAGTAGCAAGATAATATTTGATAATAGTAAGGAGTTTCTGTCTTTTAGTAATAAAACTTATTCTTCTTATAGTTATCGTGATACAAACACAACAATACATTATTATCAAAAATATATTGCAATTAATCCAATAGATAAAAATAAAGAGGTGTCATTTGGAGACTATATGAACCATAGCATGATTGTAAGTCAGTTTAATTATTTTAGGTTTCTTGTTCAACCCAAATATTATAAAGACACTACACCCAATTTTTTTAATACATACAAAGATAAAGATTATTATGTTTTTCAATGGATAGATAGTACAATTAATATTAATAATATTACAATGGTAGAGAAAGTAAGTGCTTATTTAAATACTCAAACTTATAATATTGATAAGATAATTACCGAAAGAAAAAATAATACTTTGGCAGAAGTTGGGCTTGGAGAAATCTATAGAGAAATAAAATTTAAGAGAAATATTGAAGAAGAAAAAAGAGGAGGAATAGAAGATTATATTATTGACGTAGATAGTGATTTAAGGAAAGATTATTTGGTGGTTAGGAATAATTTCCCTTGGGCGGTTACGCAAGAAAGGATTAATCAAAATAAAATTACTGATTCCATAGTTGATGAATGGAAATCAAGACCAAGTATATTAGATAAAGAAGACTTGAATAGGGTTTATACGGACTTTGATGGTAAAAAACATTATCTTAAAGACGAGAAAGGTTGGGTAATGTTAGATAGTTGGTTTTCTACTTGCTTTCCATGTTTTCAGTTTATGAAAATGGTTTATGATAATTATTCTGAATTTGAGAAAAGAGGGATAAGGATATTATCTGTAAATTCAGTAGAAAAGCCAACATCTTACTTAAAGAGTTATTGTGAAAAACAGGGAATAAAAATGGATAATGTTCTCTTTTCTCAAAAGAATAATAAACTATTTCCAATCTATTCTCCAGCAGTAGTACTAATTAATCCAAACAAACAAATAGTTTATAAAGAATATGGCTTACATGATGATATAGAAAGCTTTTTGAAAATTATTGATGAAGTAATGGACAAGAAAAGATAATTTTTATTTTGTTTATTAAATTAAGTAGTGATTTTTTCTTAGTTTTGCAGTTAATATATTAAAATATATAATGATTTTTTTCTGTATTTATTTTCTAATACTGATTTCTCTTTTGATGTTTTCGCTTATAAGTGGAACAATAAGTTGGATTATTAGAAAAGATAAAAGGGTCTTTAGTAATGGAATAGAGATTTTCTTTACAAATTTTACTCTTGATAAGAATAGAGGGATAGTTTATAGGGTAATATCACTCTTGCTAAGACATTCTTGGGAATTGCCACAAACTCTTTTGGGTAATATATTATCTCAATTTAGGAATACGTTTTGGCAAATTGACAGGGTGGAGTTATTTAGTGGTGTTGGTTATTCTATAAGCTATAATCATAGTCATAATTCAGGTATTTCTTTAGGAAACTTTATTAATGTAAATACCTATAATAAAAGAATAGTAGATTTTCAAAAAGAAGTTATTCAAGAACCTTTACTTATGCATGAATATGGTCATACTATTGATAGTAGAAGGTTTGGCTTTTTGTATTTGTTTGTAATTGGCATTCCAAGTTTAATAAGTGCTATTAGAGCTCATCAAGTGGAAAATCAACCTCAAGGAGTAAGTTCTCACTATTATTTTTGGTGTGAGAGAAGAGCCAACAGGAATGCAGCGAATTATTTTAGTAAATACTTTTCTGTTGATTGGGCAACTTCCTATAAGGGTTATACTATTGAAACATTCTATAAGTTGGTAAAAAACACTTAAAATTATATTCAAAATATCTTTTTATCTATTGTTTTATACTTTTTTGTCAAAACTGACAGATAAAAATGTTATTTTTGCAGATTGATTAAAAGGGAATAGTTTTTGTCTATCTCTTTTGCAGAAATACTAATAACAAATAAAAAACAAAATAAAGATGTCAAATTTTCTTTCAAAACTTTTCGGAAATAAGTCTCAAAGAGATTTAAAAGAACTTAAACCAATACTTGAAGAATGTTTATCATATTCCGACAAAGTTATTAACCTTTCCAATGATGAGCTTAGAGATAAAACCAAAGAGTTTAAGCAAAGAATTTACAATGAAATAAAAGAAGAAGAAACCAGAATAGAGGTTATTCGTCAAAGAATAGATACAGAGTTGGAAATGCCTGTATCTGAAAAACAATCTCTCTATTCCGAAATGGAAGAATTGGAGAAAAAGGCTTATGAGAAAACTCAAAAGGTATTGAATAATATTCTTCCAGAAGCTTTTGCTGTTGTTAAGGAAACTGCAAGACGATTTACAGAAAATGAAAAGGTTGAAGTTACGGCAAATGATTATGATAAGGAGTTGGCAGCTACTAAGGATAATGTAAATATAGTAGGGGATAAGGCATATTTTGATAAGTCGTGGATGGCAGGTGGTAATATGATAGAATGGAACATGGTTCACTACGATGTTCAGCTTATTGGTGGTACTGTGTTGCATCAAGGTAAGATTGCAGAAATGGCGACAGGAGAAGGTAAAACCCTTGTGGCAACTTTACCAATTTATCTTAATGCTTTACCAGGGAAGGGTGTTCACGTTGTGACAGTTAACGATTATTTGGCAAAACGTGACTCTGAATGGAATAGTATGATTTTTGAATTTCATGGGCTAAGAGTTGATTGTATTGATAAGCACGAGCCTAATTCCGAACAAAGACGCAATGCTTATAATGCAGATATAACTTATGGAACGAATAATGAGTTTGGTTTTGACTACCTAAGAGATAATATGTGTAACAATCCAAATGAGATTGTTCAGCGTAAGCATAACTATGCCATTGTGGACGAGGTTGACTCTGTTTTGATTGACGATGCTCGTACACCTCTTATTATTTCTGGACCAACACCAAAGGGAGATGACCAAGAGTTTGAACGTTTTCGTCCTGTTATTGAAAAACTTTATAATGTTCAAAGAGGTTTTGTTACTCAAATACTTGCAGAGGCTAAAAATCTTTTGAAAGAAGGTAGAACTCCAGAAGAAGAACGTGAAGGAGGAATATTATTGCTTAGAGCTCATCATGGATTGCCAAAGAATAAGGCTTTAATTAAGTTTTTGAGTGAGCCTGGAATGAAAACTCTAATGTTAAAGACCGAAAATCAATTTATGCAAGACCAAAGTAAGGAAATGTATAAGATTGATGACCCTCTTTATTTTATTATTGATGAGAAGATAAATTCCATAGAGCTTACCGATAAGGGAATTGAGTATTTGACTCAATTGGGAGAAGACCCTAAGATGTATATGCTTACCGATGTTGGAAGTGAGATAGCAGAGCTTGAAAAAGAAAACCTTACTCCAAAAGAAAAGGCAGAAAGAAAAGATAAAATACTTCAATCCTATGCAACGCAATCCGACAGGGTTCATACCATTAACCAACTATTAAAGGCATATACTCTTTTTGAAAAAGATGTGGAATATGTTGTTGTGAATAATCAGGTAAAGATTGTTGATGAACAGACAGGTCGTATTATGGAAGGAAGACGTTATTCTGATGGATTACACCAAGCAATTGAAGCAAAAGAAAATGTAAAAGTAGAAGCGGCAACTCAAACTTATGCAACAATAACTTTACAAAACTATTTTAGAATGTATAGTAAGCTTGCAGGTATGACAGGTACGGCAGAAACAGAGGCAGGTGAGTTATGGAATATTTATAAGTTAGATGTTGTTGTTATTCCAACCAATCGCCCAATTGCTCGTTTGGATGAGAATGATTTAATTTATAAAACAAAACGAGAAAAGTTCAATGCAGTAATTGTAGAAATAGAAAACCTTGTAAATAAAGGACGTCCTGTTTTGGTTGGTACAACATCTGTTGAAACCTCAGAGCTTTTGAGTAAGATGCTCACTATGCGAAAGAGTAAGCATAATGTGTTAAATGCTAAGCTGCATAAAAAAGAAGCAGACATTGTTGCAGAGGCAGGAGTTGCAGGAACGGTGACTATTGCAACTAATATGGCTGGACGTGGAACTGACATTAAGCTTGGAGAAGGAGTGAAGGAAGCAGGAGGGTTAGCAATTATTGGTACAGAAAGACATGAATCACGAAGGGTTGACCGTCAGTTAAGAGGACGTGCAGGACGTCAAGGAGACCCAGGAAGTAGTCAGTTTTTTGTTTCTTTGGAAGATAATTTAATGCGACTTTTTGGCTCTGATAGAATGAGTAGGATTATGGACAGGCTTGGACTTAAAGAAGGAGAGGTTATTCAACACTCAATGATGACAAAGAGTATAGAAAGAGCACAAAGAAAAGTAGAAGAGAATAATTTTGGGACAAGAAAGAGACTATTGGAGTATGATGATGTTATGAATAATCAGCGTGAGGTTATCTACTCTAAGCGTCGTAATGCACTTTATGGCGATAAACTATCAATAGATATTTCCAATATGATTTATGATACATTAGAATATATGGTTAATGAATATCATAATCATGGGGATTTGGAAGGTTTTAGTTTAGACTTTATCAAACTAACCTCAATGGAGTGTCCAATAGAAGATAGTAGATATTTTGTCAATTCAAAAAAATCTGACTTGGTAGAAGAATTATATGAAAAAGTTTATTCAACATATAAGGAAAGAATGGAAAGGATAGCACAATTGGCTTTCCCTTATGTTAAAAATCTTTACGAAAGCAAGAACTACACTTATGCAAATATAGCCTTTCCTGTAACAGATGGAGTAAAGATGATGAATGCAATTGCTCCAATTGAAAAATCATATATAACTAATGGAAAAGAAATAGGACTTTCAATAGAAAAGAGTATAACCTTACATATAATAGATAATGCTTGGAAGGAGCACCTTAGAGAACTTGACGATTTGAAACAATCAGTTCAAGCAGCCTCTTACGAACAGAAAGACCCATTGCTTATCTATAAATTAGAGTCTTTTGGTTTGTTTGAAAAGATGATTAACGAAATCAATAGAGATATAACATCTTTCCTATGTCGTGCAACTCTTCCAATAGGAGAAAATGACGTAAAGCAAACAGAATTACCTCAAAGTGATAATAGAAAACTAAAAACAGGCAGGGAAGAGCTAAGGGCAGATAATCCATCAGAGCCACAAAAAATTCAACCTGTTCATGTTGAAAAGAAGATAGGAAGGAATGAAACTTGTCCTTGTGGAAGTGGAAAGAAGTATAAAAACTGCCATGGCAAGGATAAATAAAAATTTCTAAGTAAGATTTTTGTAAGAAAAACAAATAACTATAAATGCTTATTAATGAGCTTTGTGTTAATAATAAAATAGTTTTTAGATAAATAAAAATATATAAATATGCACGCATATAAATATTTTTTGTATCTTTGCCGCGTTAAAACAAATAAATTGTCAAATTAATTAAAACACAATCAAAATGAAAAAAGCATTGTTTTTATTAGCTGTTGCTAGCATTTTTGCAGCATGTGGTGGAAAAACTGAAACTCCAACTGAAACTGTAACTGAAACTCAAGTAGAAGAAGTTGTTGAAACAGTAGAAACTCCAACTGAAACACCAGCTCAATAATTAGATTCCAGATTAATCTGGTTTAAGAAAAAAACAGCAGTCCCAAAATTCCTGAGACTGCTTTTTTTATGTCAATTTTTTTGTTACTTCGATTTATATTTTTTTATTTTTCCCTTTCCTAAAAAAAACTACCGACTTTCCGAATTTTTCTAGGAGAAAAATAAAATTATCTCCTAGAAAAATGTAAAAAAGTTTCGTTTATTTTTATCTAAGTTTCGTTTAAAAATTCAGGATAGCTTTTGTGTTTGGTTTACCCTATTACTTTACTAATATTAAATAGTAGTTTTTTTTGCCTTTTTGTATTAGTAAGTATTTATCATTGAGTAAGTCTGAATTAGTACAAACATAATCCTCTTTAATTTTCACTTTATTTAATGATAGTGCATTTTCTTTTAAAGTCCTTCTTGCTTCTGATTTTGAAGAAAAGATATTTGTCCCTTCTGAAACCAATTCGGTAATATTTATTCCTTCATTTAATAATCTACTTTCTATTTCAAACATTGGTACTCCATCAAAAACAGATAATAGAGTTTTTTCATCCAAATTTTTTAGGGTTTCAGTTGTCCCTTTCCCAAAAAGTATTTCTGAAGCTTCAATAGCAGAAAGAAATTCTTTTTCTCCATGGACTCTTATTGTCATATCCTTTGCAAGTGTTTTTTGTAATTCTCTTAAATGAGGTTCTTTTTCATGAGAAAGAATCATATCATCAACCTCTTCTTTGGAGAAAAGAGTAAATATTTTTATAAATTTTTTAGCGTCTTCATCGGAAGTATTTAACCAAAATTGATAGAAAGCATAAGGAGAGGTCTTTTCTGCATCAAGCCAAATATTTCCCTTTTCTGTTTTTCCAAATTTTCCTCCATCTGCTTTAGTGATTAATGGACAAGTTAGAGCAAAAGCTTCTCCTTGAAGCATTCTGCGAATTAGTTCTGTTCCTGTAGTTATATTGCCCCATTGGTCAGAGCCTCCCATTTGTAAACGGCAATTATAATTTTCGTATAAGTATTTGAAATCGTATCCTTGAAGTAATTGATAAGAAAATTCTGTAAAGGATAATCCTGTTTCTAATCTTTTCTTAACACTATCTTTTGACATCATATAATTAACGGTAATATGTTTACCAATATCTCGAATAAAATCAAGGAATGTCCAGTCCTTTGTCCAGTCGTAATTATTTAAAACTTCAGCCTTGTTGGGAGAATTGCTTTCAAAGTCCATAAATTTTGAAAGCTGTTTTTCTATGCAAGACTTATTATATTGGATTTGCTCTATTGTCAATAGCTTTCTTTCTTCGCTTTTGAATGAAGGGTCACCAATCATACCTGTTGCTCCTCCCAAAACAACCAATGGACGATGTCCGCATCTTTGAAGATGAGTAAGCATCATAACTCCAACCAAATGTCCAATATGTAAAGAGTCGGCAGTAGGGTCAATTCCAACATAGGCAGTTGTCATTTCTTTCATTAGTATTTCTTCAGTTCCAGGCATTATATCATGTATCATGCCTCTCCATTCTAATTCCTTTATAAAATTATCCATTGATTTAAATTATTTTATAGTTTTTATATTCTCCAATTCTCCATCCAAATGTTTTTTCAATAAAGTGGAGAAACTTGGCTTTTAATCCAAAATTCTTTTTTGTTGGGTCAAAATCAAATTTCCAATTGATTTTATTTATTCTTTCCTGCATTACTTTTGGGTGAGTTCCCTTGAATAGAGATAAAGAGTCTATTGTAGAATAGTCAAATTGATTAGTGCCTTTTATATTCTTTTTAATCCAACCCTCATCGTGCCAAAGGGTATTGAAGTATTTTTGCTTTTCTTGTTGAGTGGAAGGTGGCTTTACCCAACCATAATGATAAACCCAAGCGTCAATATGTTTTACATTTAATTTTCTGTTATTTTTCCGAAAACCTTGTGCGTCTTTATATGAAGAAATGTTTTTATCTGCTCTAATTATTCTGATTTCTCTTCTATACCATCTTCTTGAATCTCCAACATAATCGTAAGAACCATAAAAATGGGAGTAATTAAAAAGCAACCCCTCAACTCTTTTATCATCTTTCCATTTTTCCATTGATTCTTTAATAACAGGTAAGTATTTTTCATGAATTACTTCATCTCCTTGAATATAAAATGCCCAATCTGCATTTTTTATTTCTCTAAAAGCCTTATCTGTTTCTTGAGCTAAAACCCTTCCTCCTTTACGAAGACTTTCGTCCCAAACAGTATTGATAATCTTTAGTTTATTTGAATCAATAGATTTTATTAGCTCTTCGGTATTATCATCAGAGTTTCCTAATGCAATAATAAACTCATCACATAAAGGTAATATTGAAGTAATTGATTCTACTATAGGGTAGTCAAATTTGATTGCATTTCTAATAAAGGAAAATCCTACAACTTTCATAAGCAATAAATAAATTGCAAAGATAATACTAAAATTTTTAGCTGAAAATAATAAATAAAAAAAGGAGAGTAAAACCTTTACTCTCCTTTGCTCCCCCTTTTGGACTTGAACCAAAGACCCCATGATTAACAGTCATGTGCTCTAACCAACTGAGCTAAGGAGGAGTGTTTTACATTTCAAAAATGCGTTGCAAAGGTACAATCATTTATTAAACTGACAAATTTTTTCTCACTTTTTTTCTAAATTTTTTCTTACAACATTGATTTATAGATATTAAAAACAATGAATTTTCTTATTCAATAACTCTGAATTAAAATTTATGTGGATAATATATGCTATAAAAAGAATTTTAATTGTATATTTGCCGTTTAGAAATGCAATTATAATTATGAAAAAGATTATTATTTTAATGTTATTTGCTTGTCTGTTTGTAGGAAAAACTATTGCTCAACCTACAGTGGTAATGGTTTCTATAACAGATACTACTTATTATGGAGCAAAGTTAAATGCAAAGGTTACAAACTTGGGAGGATGGACAATAAATGGAGTTGGATTTATTTATGACACTGTTCCCATGCCTGTAATGCGTCCTGGTATTTCATTTAAACTGGTTTCAAATACAGCAAAACTTGACTCAGTTTTTACTTTTGATATTAATACTAATACTATATTTAACTTATTTATGCGCTCTGGTAAAACTTACTATGTAAGAGCTTTTGCAAAGAAAATATCAGGAGGACCAGATACAGTTTGGTCAGCTCCAATGTCAGTTTATATCCCCTATCCTACAGCACCAACATTGGTTATGAAACCAACTACCAATATAGAAATGTATAAGGCAACAATAAATGCAGAACTTGATACAAATGATATTGCTACTATTGGATACAAAGGTTTTGTTTATTCTACAACCAATCCAATGCCTATTCTTCAATCAGGGACACGTACAAATGTTTCAACCCCCGTTGATACTTGTCCTATGATTTATTCAAGTAATCTTACAAATCTTATTTCAGATAAGACATACTATGTTAGAGCTTTTTCGATGTCTAGATATAAAAACACAAATGTAAATGACACTTTATACTCAGACCCTCTTTCATTTAAAACTTGTGATGCTTGTTGTGTTTTACCTTCTGAAGTAAAAATAGATTCAATTGATATTACAACAGCAAGAGTTAGTTTTATTCCTGGTCCATATCAAACTCAATGGGAAGTAGAATATGGTTTTCCTGGTCATACGCCAGGTACTGGAACAACAATACTAACGACAAAAGATACAGTTCTGTTAGTAGGGTTGACAGGAGGTACATCATATTCTCTTTTTGTAAGAGCAATTTGTGAGAATTCAAATGGAGAATGGACAAATATAAAAACTTTTACAACTCTTCCTCCATTATGTGCACCTGTGTCAAATGTAAGTGGTTCTAACTACACACATTCTTCTGCCCAAATTACTTGGATGCCTGGTTCAATGCTTCAATCAAGATGGGAAGTAAGGTTTGGATTATCATCACAACCTCTGCCAGCAGCTGGAGGAATAACAGAACAACCATTTTATAATGTAGTAGGACTTACTCCAAGAACAGAATATAAGGTACAGGTAAGAGCTCTTTGTGGAGAACATAATAGTGATTGGTCATCAGAATATTCCTTTATTACGCCAAGAGAAAGTTTAGATGAGGTTCAAGATATTATTTCTAAGGTAGAAATTTACCCTAATCCAACAACAGGAACAATATACTTTAAGGACGAACATAAAGAAGATATATCAAAAATAGAAATATGGTCTTCATTGGGAGAGTTGGTATATGAATCTAACTTTTTGCCAGAGGATGTTAGTTTAGAAAATCATTCCAAAGGATTATATCTCATAAAAATATTTAAAAACGATAATATTCAAATAGAAAAAATCATATTAAATTAATAAAAACAACTGATACATGTTTGCAAATATTATATTACAAGTACAAGAAGGAGCATCAACAATAGTTCAAACAACCTCCGAAGTAGTTCAAACAGAAAAAACAATGAATATTATTGACCTTGCTGTAAAAGGAGGTTGGATAATGATTGTATTGGCAATTCTTTCAATAATTGCAGTTTATATTTTTGTTGAAAGATACCTAGCACTAAATAAAGCAGCAAAGGAAGACAAAAATTTTATCAACAATATAAAAGCTTTTATTCATAAAGGAGACCTTGAAGGAGCAAAAGCTCTAACAAAAAGTAATAATACTCCAATAGGTAGAATGTTGGATAAAGGGCTTTCTAGAATAGGAAGACCATTAAATGACATAAATCAAGCAGTAGAAAACGTTGGAAAGCTTGAAGTGGCAAGATTAGAAAATGGAGTATCAATGGTTGGAACAATAGCTGCTTTAGGACCTAGTTTAGGTTTTTTAGGAACAGTAACAGGGATGGTAAGAGCCTTCTTTGATATGGCAGCAGCAGGAAACAATATAGATATTCAAGTTCTATCAAGTGGAATTTATGAAGCAATGATAACAACCGTTGGAGGATTGATAGTAGGTATTATTTGTAACTTCCTTTATAGTATTTTAGTAAGTAAAATAAATAAAATTGTTTTCTTGTTAGAGGCGAGAACAATGGAATTTATGGACTTATTGCACGAACCAGCTTAATTTTCTTTTGCAATGATTCAAACAAGAAATAAGATAGACCCTAATTTTAATTCAGCATCAATGAGTGACTTGGTATTCTTGTTGCTTATATTTTTTATGCTGACTTCAACTCTTATTAGCCCCAATGCTATCAAGGTCCTTTTGCCAAAAAGTACTACTGGACAAACTATGGCAAAGCAAAATGTAACGGTAACTATTGATACAAACTACCAATATTTTGTAGAAAATCAACCTACGCCAGAAGCAGAGCTTGCACCAACAATAGCAAATTACATAGCAAACATACAAGATGCGACAATAAAGCTTCATACAGATAAAACTGTTCCTGTTCAATATGTAGTAACGGTTATTGATGCAGTAAATAAGATAAATGCTTCCACTGGGCAAAAACATAAAGTGATACTTGCAACCCAACCAGAAAAATAGATGGAACTCAAAGAAAAAGACAATAAAAGAACAATAATAAGTGTGATAGCAACTCTGCTATTCCATGGTTTACTTTTATTACTTTTGGTAGCAATGGGACTAAAATACCCAGACCCACCACCACCAGAATATGGAGTTGTTATGGATTTTGGAAGTTTAGAAGATGATGGTAATGCTATGATGGAGGATTTGGGAGGAAGTGATGCATATAATCCTATTCATGATATTTCAGAAGGAGAAGAATATTACGCTTCTCAAACAACAGATGATGTTGCAATAACTGCAAAGCCAACAACGAAACCTACATCCAAGCCATCTATCCAAGAAACCTCACAAGCTTCAAAGGAAGAAACTATAAACCCTAATGCTTTATTCCAAAGAGGTAAGGTTCAAAATACAGGTTCGGGAGAAGGCTCTGGGAAGGGAGACGGAATAGGAGATGGAAATGATGGAGGAGGAGGTACAGGGTTTGATGCTACAGGTTCAGGGCATACATTCTCTTTAGCAGGAAGAGGCACCAAGAAATTAGGACTCCCCCCTTCAAAAACTAATGAAGTAGGTTCAATAGTAGTAACTATTTGGGTCAATCCACAAGGAGAGGTAACGAGAGCTGTTGCAGGAGCAAGGGGTACAACCATTGATAGTCGTTCTTTATGGCGTCATTGTGAGACAGCAGCCACTAATTCAAAATTTTCAGCAGCACCAAATGCACCACAAGAACAAAAAGGAACAATAACCTATAAGTTTAAAAG